>JAJECZ010000028.1 GCA_022821735.1 Alphaproteobacteria bacterium
CGGGCGCGTATGTAGTGCGCGTCCTGCCGGCCGTGGGTGGCCGAGTGGACGGTGACGTCATCGCCGCCGATTTCCTCGGCAAGCGCCGCCCATTCCGGTTCGCAGGCGAGGATCCGGACTTCGGCGTCCGCCATCGCCGGCGACAGCAGTGCGGCCGCCAGCGCGGCCGCCAGCGCCGTTCGCTTCATCTTCATCTCCCTGGCTCAGAAGCTGTGGGCGGCGTGCGCGCCGAGGCTCATGATGTATTGCAGGATGAACTGGTTGTCGCGCGTCTCGCCGAAGGACTCGCGGTTGTACTGGAAGCGGACGCGCCCGAACTCGCTGTTGGTCCAGTCCAGCATGGCGCTGATCGTCGAGATGTCGCCGTCCAGATCCGCATCGCTCGGCGGCGACAGCCGCGCATAACGGGCGCCGGCCCGCCATTGCGGCAGGAACTTGTACACCGCCTGCGCATACCAGCCGTTGGCGTCGCCGCTGAAGGGATCGCATGGTTCCTCGTGGTGGTCGCCGTTCTCCTCTTCCTCCTCGTCGTGGTGCTCTTCGTCTTCGTGCCTCAGGCATTCGCCGTCCAGCGTGTATATGCCCTCCTCGCTGCGGCGGAAATACTCGCCCTGGAGGATCAGCTCGCTGTCCCGCGCATTGCCCGTCGGCGCCCAGGTGTAGCGGAAATCGACGCCGAGGAGCCGCGTGTCGCCTGTGAACATGCCGTCGGAGAAGTACTCGTCATGGCCGTGGCCGTGCTCGTCGTCGTGATGCTCCCCATTCTCAGCCATGCCTTCCGCAGCCTCATCATCATCGTCATGGTGCTCGTCCTCGTCCTCATGCGCATGCGCGCCGCCGCTCCGGTCGTGGGCTGCGCCGTCGAGGACATAAGCCCCGAGCCGCAGCGCCGAATTGCTGCCGACATCGCCGCCGATGCGCGCATAGGCGGACCAGGCCTCGCGGCCGGACTCGGAGCCGCCGAAGGGCGTGTCGCCGCCGCGGAAGAGGCCGCCGCCGACCTCCTTGTAGATGTCGCCCGGAAGCACGACCGAAAGCTCCAGCCCGTCATCGTTGTAGGCGCCGTCCAGGAATGCCCGGTAGGGAAGCGGCCGGTCGCTGAAATCGTCGCTGTGCGCGTGCTGCTCGTTCAGGTAGCCGAAGGTCCAGAGCGCCCGGCCCGCCTTGATCCTCGTCCCGTCGGGCAGGCCCGAGCCGGCCAGGGTCTGGATATAGGCCTCCTCGAGCTCGACCTCCGTCTCGCCGTCATGGGCGCCGAGGCCGAGCACGAGAGCCCCGCGGAACTTGTCGTCGATATTGCCCGACATCGAAAATTCGCTGTGGCCGAGCGAGAAGCCCTTTGGCGGGCGTTCGGACTCATGGCCGAGCTGGAAGCCGGGAAGGCCCACCTCCTCCTCGGAGCGGTCCACGAACATGGCGTTGAGGACGACGCCGATCGCCGGATTGAAGGCGTTGTCGCCGGTCTTCATGGACGGCTTCGAGGCCGGGGCGGCTTTCGCCGGCGGCGCCTTGGCCTTCATCCCGGCAAGCTGGGCTTCGAGCGCCGCAATGCGCTTTTCGTAGTCCTGCTTCAGGGCGTCGATCTGCGCGGCCAGTTGCTCCGCCGTCGGCGGCCCCGACTGCGCCTCGGCCGCCGAGACGGCGAACAGCACCGGCAGCCCGATGGCCGCCATTCTCACAAATCCGGCAATTTTACGCATCAACGTTCCTCCGACAGCCTTCCGTTGCGAAAGGCCTCCCAACCGCGCATCGGTCGATATTGTATAACATAACATTCCCTGTCAACAGCGGCCCAAGTCCGGCCACGGCGCCGGCCGCCTGGAAGCCCCTCCCCCGCTCGCGGGGGAGAGGTTTCATGGGAGCCGTCCAAGAGCCTTCTCCCGCCTGCCTTCTCTTCCCCTCCCCCGCAAGCGGGAGGACGGGTGGGGGGCCGCTTTCGCGGCAGCGGAAGCGGCGGGCGAAGCCCGGCAACCGTCCGCGCGCGCCGAGGGACCCTCTCCCGGCCTCTCCCGCCCAGCGGGAAAGCGGGGAATGGAGGAAGGCGGGAGGGGAGAAAAGCCGAACGCCCTCAATATGAGTCCCGCATGGAGCACCTTGGTGTAAGGCGGCGGGGCTATGCGAGGGCGGCGGCGCGCACTTCGTCGGGTGTGAAGGGAATTCGCCGCAGCCTGAGCCCGGTCGCGGCATAGACGGCATTGGCGATCGCGGCCGCGGTGGGGCCGGCCGTGGCCTCCCCGGCGCCGAGGAACGGCGCGCGGCCGGGGTCGATCAGGACGGTTTCGAAGGCAGGCGCATTGTCGAAGCCGAGGATCGGATAGGAGTCCCAGTCACGGCTGGCAATGCCGTCCCGGTCGAACGCCACCGCTTCGTGCAGCGTCCAGCTCGCCGCCTGGACGACGCCGCCTTCGAGCTGCGCGGCAAGGCCCGCCCGGTCCGCGATCTCACCGGCATCGGCGGCGATGGCGCAGCGTTCGAGCCGGATGTTGCCGGCATCGGAAACCGAGACTTCCATGACGACGGCGGCATAGGCGGCGCTGTTCTTGTATTGCGCGAATCCAAGCCCGCGCCCCCGGCCTTGGGGGCAGTCCGCGCCGGACGGGTCGAGACGCGCCGCCACCGCCTCGATGACCGCGCGGCCGCGCGGGTCCGAAAGGTGGCGGAGCCGGAAGGATACGGGGTCGCAGCCCGCTTCCCCGGCAAGCTCGTCCATGAAGGACTCGATGGCGAAGAC
>JAJECZ010000186.1 GCA_022821735.1 Alphaproteobacteria bacterium
CGGGCGCGGGGGATGAAGGCCTCGACATACACCTCGCCGCGGCCGAACGCGGCCTCTGCCTCGGAACGGCAGCGCGCCCAGGCCGGCCCGACCCCGCCGGCCTCGAACACGGCGCGCGCGCCCCGCCCGCCGCCGCCGGCAAGCGCCTTTATCATCATCGCGCCGCCGGACCCGAGCGAGCCGAAGAACGCCTGCGCCTCCTCCAGAGATACGGCGCGGTCCATGCCCTCCGGGACGGGCACGCCCGCCGCGCGCGCCGCCTTCCGCGCCTCCGCCTTGTCCCCGAAGAGGCGCAGATGGCCGGGGTCCGGGCCGATAAAGCACAGGCCGGCCGCCGCGCAGGCCTCCGCGAATTCCGCACGTTCCGAGAGGAAGCCGTAGCCGGGATGAACCGCGTCGTAGCCGCCGTCGCTCGCCGTCCGGACGATCTGTTCGATATCGAGATAGGCCGCCGCGCCGGACCCGCAGAGCGGGTGCGCCTCGTCCGCCATGCGCGTGTGCAGGCTGGCGGCGTCGTCCTCGGAATAGACGGCGCCCGCGCGCAGGCCGAGGTCGGCGGCGGCGCGTGCAATGCGTATGGCGATCTCGCCCCGGTTGGCGATCAGGACGGCGGAGAGGGTCATGGCGTCTCCTTCGCGCTTGCGCGGCGCGCGCGGGATCGGGTCGTTCAGCGGGGAGTCAGGGCGCGGGGGCGTAGGGATCGTAGGAGCCGAAATTCCAGAGATGCCCCTCCGGGTCGAGGGCGCTGTAGAGCCGGCCGCCATAGGGCTGGTCTTCCGGCGCCATCACGACCTCCGCCCCGGCGGCCGCGGCGCGCGCATGGTGGGCGTCCACGTCGGCCACGATCAGGTAGGGGCACTGCGTCTGCCGGCCGCCGACCTCGCCGGGCGAGACCATGCGCGTGTCATAGTCCCCGTCGCGCGCCTGGCCCAGCATCACCATGCCGTGGCCGAAGGTCAGCTGGGCGTGCTCGATCGCACCGTCCTCGCCCTCAACGGTGAGGTGGCGCTCGAAGCCGAAGGCGCGGCAGAGCCAGTCCAGCGCCGCGCGGGAATCGCGGTAGCGGAGCGTCGGAATCACGGTGGGCGTCGGCATCGGGAACCCTTCATGAGCGGTCGGTCACCGCCATTGGTCGCGCGCCTCCGCCCGCCGGTCAAGCCCGGCCGACAGGGGATTTGTTTCTTAAAACACTTGCAATCCTCCAGCCGTGCACTATATTATCCACCGGATTGCGGGTTGGAGGCGGGAACATGACTTGAACAGACGGGCGGTCAAGCCCCATGCAGCGAGAAGCGGAGCCGTGAAAGCGTCAGGCCGGGACGGACAGGAAAGGTGCGCGCGCCCGCACGGGCCGGGGTTGCGGATGTCGGACCAGGTTGCCAACGGCTGGGGCGCCTCGGCCCATACCGCAGGCCATCGGGATATCCGACCGGGTCGATAAGAGGGCGCGGGGGCAGCGCTTCGCTATCGGTCCGGCCGGGCGGGCGGTTTCCGTCCGGGCGGCTGCCCGTGCTTGCGCAGGGCGATACCGCGGCGCCCGAGGAAGTTCCGTATCGCGACCCGGCTGAAGACAAGGCCGCGCGCCTCGAGCGCCCGGCGCAGCTCCGCCAGGGTGAAGCCCGGATTTTCCTCCAGGATGCCGAGGACGGCGTCGCGCTCCGCCTCGATCTTCCACGAGCGGGTGTCGCCGCCCATCGGCCTCGGCCCCGGATGCCCCTGTTCGCGTTCGAGCCTGCGCCACGCGGCGATGGAAGACACGCTCACGCGGAACCGCTCCGCCGCCTCCCGATAGCTCAGCCCTTCGGCGATGGTTTCGAGCACCCGGCGCCTCAGGTCGGGGGAAAGGGGTTTCGGCATACCCGCCGGACCTCCCTCGCCGGCGGGGCCGGTTTAGAACGAAACAGGAATATCGTAAAGAGCCGACCGCGCCCCGCCCTTCGCCCCCTTTCGTCGCCTCCGCGAAGGAGCGTGTGAAGAAATCGGATGTGTCGGGTTTGTGCTGCCCGTCCAACGGGAAACGGCCTCTGGCCTGCCCCAAACCGCCTCCCCCGCGAAGGCGGGGCCCATCCCCGGTCCCCGATGCCGCCGCCGGCGGCGGACAGGAGGCCGAGCCGCCGAGCCTGCCGCGACGGCTGCCGCTGCGTGGACGACAGCGACGACTACGGCGAGACCGCCCCCGAAACCCGGGCGGATCCGGCTGTGCCCGACTATGCCGCCCAGGGCCGCGACTTTCCGGTCAGGGACTTGGGACCGCGCCTGCCGGCCATGAGCAAAGCCAGCCCCGGTATAGACGAAACTTTTTCGCCATTTGTGCAAAAAATGCTCTTGTCCTTTCCGTCGTGCGCTTGCAAAGTTGGCTCGTTGTGGGTGCTTGTGTGGCGTCTTCCCACACGCTCCGGGGGGAGAGGGTGACCGTGAATATCGCCAGATCGATTCCGGGCGGGCGTTGCGACGCCGCGACGAAGTGCGTGGAGATGCGGGCGCAGCACACCACGGCTCCGTGACGATCACGTTAAGGAGGTAACCGATGGAGAAGACAACGTCGACGCCGAAGGGGGGCCTGCTCGGACAATCCCGGACCCGGCGCGAATTCCTTGGAACTTCGGCAAAGGTGGGCGGCGGCATCGCCGCGATCCTTGCGACCGGCCAGGCGCCTGCCTATGCGCAGGAGCGGGAATTACGGATGCTGGTGTGGTCGCATTTCGTGCCCGCCTCGGACGAAGAGCTCGAGCGCCAGTTCAAGGAGTTCGGCAAGCAGGCCGGCGTTTCGGTTCGTATGGACCGTGTCGCCCATTTGCAGTTGCCCGCCGTGCTTGCCGGCGAGGTGCAGGGGCAGAAGGGCCACGACATCGTCAACGTGTCGAATTCCAATCCCCACCTGTATTCGGACCACCTCGAAGACATCAGCGACATCTACGGGGAGATCGGCGCGGACGGCGGCGGCTGGACCGCCGAGACCATGGGCAAGGGCCGCAAGGGCGAGCAGGCGGCTCTGCCCTGGTACTTCATTTCCTTCCCGCTGGTTTTCCGCAAGGACCTTATCGCCGAAATCGGCGAGAAGGTGCCGGACACCTGGGAGGACGTGCACCGGGTCGGCATGAAGCTGAAGGCGAAGGGCCACCCGCTCGGCATCCAGCTCGCGCATTCCGCGGACGCCAACTGGATCAATCGCGGCATTCTCTGGTCCCACGGAGCCAAGCTGGTCGCCGAGGACAGCCGGACCGTCGCGGTCAACACCCCGGAAACGGTCGAAGCATTCAAGTTCGTGCGCGCGCTCTACAAGGACTGCATGGAACAGGAAGTGCTGGCCTGGGACGACCGCAACAACAATGTCTGCATGATCTCCGGCAAATGCTCGATGATCCTCAACCCGATCAGCGCCTACCGGGCGGCGGTGCGCGAGAATGCGCTTATTCCGGGCACGCAGAACCTGATCGCCGAGCAGATCGAGCATGTGATTCCGCCCAAGGGGCCGGCGGGGCGGCACATGTGCGCGTCCTTCGTCGGCGTCGGCATCTGGAAGTTCGCCAAGGAGAAGGAACTCGCGAAGGAGTTCCTGAAATACCACTTCCAGAAGGACAACCAGAACAGGCTCCTGGTTGCGAGCAAGGGCTACAACCAGCCGGTGCTGGCGCAGTTCGCGGACCATCCGCTGTACTCGTCGGATCCGAAATACGCCTTCGCGACCGAGATCGGCAAATACACCCATTCGCTCGGCTGGCCCGGGGTCCCGACGGCGGCGGCGCAGACGGTCTATGACCAGTATCTGCTGCCCGACACCCTGGCCGAATGCGCAACCGACCGGCTGTCGCCGGAAGATGCGGTCGCCAAGCTCGAGAAGCAGATGAAGCGCGTGTACAAGCGCCTCAACCGCAAATACTAGGGCTGTTTGAGCCAACAGACGGCGCCGGTCCGGCCTTTGTGCCGGACCGGCCTGCCTGAGCAACCGGAGGCTGCTCATGGAAGCGGTGGAACGAACCCGTCATGACCTGATTCGCCCGCCCGCGCGCCCCGTGCTCAGGGTGTTGCGGAAGATGGCCGGTCCCGACATCGACGGTTACGGCTTCATCATGCCGGCCGCCTTCATCATGATCGCTCTGGTGGTTTATCCGTTTTGCCTGGCGGTTTATTTCAGTCTGAGCGATGCCTTTATCGGCGAAGAGTCCCAGTTTATCGGAATAGAAAATTTCGAGTACATTATTACCGAAGACGACATTTTCCTGATAACGATACGGAACACATTGCTGTTCGCCTTTTTCTCCGTTGTCTTCAAGATCGTGCTCGGAATGGCTGCCGCCCTGCTTTTGCTGAAGGCATTGAGGCTCAAGAAATTCCTGCGCGGCTCGTTGCTTATTCCCTTTGTCGCGCCAACGGCGCTGACGACGCTGGGCTGGTGGCTGATTTTCGATCCGACCTATAGCCACATAAACTGGATTCTGGAAAATGTTTGGCCGTTTTACGCGCTGGGGATCGGGCCTTACCACTGGCTCGGCGATCCCGACCTGGCTCTCTACACATGCATATTCGTGAACATATGGCGAGGGTTGCCCTTCTTCATAATCACCATTCTCGCCGGCCTGGTGTCCATTCCGGAGCATCTTTACGAAGCGGCGGACATAGACGGCGCCACTGCCTGGGACAAGTTCTGGAAGATCGCGGTTCCGTTGTTGCGTCCGATCCTGGCGATCATCATCCTGTTTTCGACGATCTTCACCCTGGCTGATTTCAATATCGTGTTCGTCCTGACACGAGGAGGGCCGATCAATTCGACCCACCTGTTTGCGACCTACTCTTACGTAACCGGCATCAGCAACCATGAAATCGGGCTTGGAGCAGCGATATCGCTGTTCCTGTTCCCCATTCTGGTCATGATCGTTATCGGACTGCTTCGACTCGTAAGGCGGGATACGTCCTATGAACTCTAGTCGTACCATGGCGATGGATGCGTCCACGGATCCGGCCGTCAACGAGGCCGTGCGAAACAGGACGCCGGTCTGGCGCCGGAGAAAGACGACCTACAATTACCTGGCCCTGATTCCGTTCGTCGCCTTCGCCCTGTTCCCGCTCTACATCATCCTGATTACGTCCATCAAGTCGGATCAGGAGATAGCCAATCTCGGCCAGACGCCGTTCTGGGCGACCGGAATGACGGTGGACAATTACGTTTATCTGGCGGAAAAGACGGCCTTTTTCGAAGACTGGCTGATCAACACGATTATCGTCTCCGTTGCGTCAACCGTTATTTCGGTGTCGATCGGCATCCTTGCCGCCTACGCCCTGGCCAGATTGAAGTTCAAGGGTGTGGAGGTATTCGGCATCGCGGTATTCGTGACTTACCTTGTCCCGCAGCCGCTATTGTTCATCCCGTTGATCGACGTCATCAACTTTATCGACGATATCGTTCCGATCCGCGACACCTACTGGTCACTGATAATTACCTATCCCACGTTTCTCACGCCCTTCGTCATCTGGCTCCTCCTGGGCTACTTCAAGACGATTCCCGTGGAAGTCGAGGAATGCGCCTACCTGGACGGGTGCTCCCGTCTCGGCGCCTTGCGCCGGGTGGTGCTGCCGATGGCGATGCCGGGAATCATTTGCGCGGTGCTGTTCGCATTCACCCTGAGCTGGAACGAGTTCCTGTATTCGCTGGTGTTCATCCAGGCCCAGGAGGCCAAGACGATCGGCGTCGGCGTGTTCACCGAGCTGATCCGGGGCGATGTGTATTACTGGGGTTCGCTGATGGCGGCGTGCTTTGCAGGAACGATTCCCATCGTCGTGCTCTACTCCTTCTTCATGGACTACTACGTCTCCGGCCTGACGTCGGGCGCAATCAAGTAACCGTCGGCCTATCGAAGCCGGGAGGAAACCAAATGGCTGATATCCAGCTGGTGGACCTGTGGAAATACTACGGGGATGTGCCGGCCGTGCGCGGGATCAACCTCGATATCGAGGACAGCGAATTCATTGCGCTCGTGGGCCCGTCCGGCTGCGGAAAGACCACCACCTTGCGGATGATCGCCGGGCTGGAGGACATCACCGGCGGCGAAGTCGCCATCGAGCGCAAGGTGGTCAACGAGGTCCCGCCCAAGGACCGCGATATCGCGATGGTGTTCCAGAACTACGCGCTCTACCCGCATATGAGCGTCTACGACAACATGGCGTTCGGGTTGAAGCTGCGGAGGACCGACAGGGGGGAAATCGACTCCCGGGTCGCCCTGGCGGCGGAGATCCTGAATATCGGGGAGCTGCTGCACCGGCGTCCGCGCCAGCTTTCCGGCGGCCAGCGGCAACGGGTGGCCATGGGGCGCGCCATCGTGCGCCAGCCGAGGGTGTTCCTGTTCGACGAGCCCCTGTCCAACCTGGACGCCAAGCTGCGCGTGCAGATGCGCACCGAGATCAAGAAGATCCACCAGCGGCTCCAGACCACGGTGGTCTATGTCACGCACGACCAGATCGAGGCGATGACCCTGGCGGACCGCATCGTGGTGATGAACCACGGGGTGATCGAGCAGGTCGGCACGCCGGACGAAATGTATAACGCGCCGCGCACGCAATTCGTCGCGAGCTTCATCGGGTCGCCGTCCATGAACTTCATGCCCTGCCACCTGGACAAGGCGGCGGGCGGATTGTCGCTTCGCCTGGGCAGCGGCATTTCGCTGGCGGTGCCGGCGGAGCGCGAGCAGCGCTACGCGCCGTTCTCGGGCCGCGACCTCGTGCTCGGCATCCGCCCGGAGCATGTGACCAACCGGCGCGCCCACAGCCATGCGGACTTCGAGGACTTCGACGCGGGCGTCAAGGTCGTGGAGCCGATGGGAATGGACACGATGGTGTTCTTCGATATCGGCGAGACGGAAATCTGTTCCAGATGCGAGCCGAAGAGCGTGTCGGACGTCGGCTCCTCCATGGGTTTCACCGTGGACAAGAGCCAGATGCACCTGATCGACCCGGAGTCCGACAGGGTATTGTAAAAAACGGAAGAGCTGCGGCGGCCGGGGCGGCGGAAGAACGGCTCCGCTATCGGTCCCGCCCGGCGGCCGTTGGCGCTACATGCCTTCGCGGACCACCGGGTTGGAGAGCGTGCCGAGCCCGGTGATCTCGATTTCGCAGAGGTCGCCATGCGCCATGTTCGGCCCGGCGCCTTCCGTGCCCATCCAGACCACGTCGCCCGGAACCAGGGTCAGATAGCGGGACATGCGGGCGATGAAGGTCTCGACGGAGAAGATCATCGAGTCGGTGGCGAAGCGGATCGTCTCCTCGCCGTTCAGCCGCACGATCGTTTCCGTCCCGGCCGGGTCGAACCCGGTGTCGATCCAGGGGCCCATCGGCGCGAAGCTGTCGGTATTCTTGGCGCGCCAGAGGGTGCGGTCATGCGCCTGCCAGTGGCGCTCCGAGACATCGTTGCCGATGGTGTAGCCGAGCAGATAGGCGCGCACCTGGTCCTCGCGGATATTGCGCGCCGTCCGGCCGATCACCGCCACCAGTTCGGCCTCGTAC
>JAJECZ010000442.1 GCA_022821735.1 Alphaproteobacteria bacterium
GAACAGCCGCAGCACATGGCGGAAATTGTAGGCGATGCCGATCAGCAGCACGCCCAGGATCAGGCCGTTCAGCGCCGGGTTGGCCATGAAGGCGTCCGCGACCGGGCCGAACAGCAGCGCCGTCGACGCAGCGACCACCGCAACGAACACAGCCATACGGATCAGATACTGGGTCGGACGGGTCATCGCTCTCGGTCGATCCCGGCCCTGTAGCCAGCAGCTTCGGCGGAAGCTCTCAACTTCGTCTGACCAGGATCACATCGACGCGGCCGGCAGGCTCTCCGCCGGCGCCGGCGGCCCGCGCCAGAATACGGGTATCCGGCACGCCGGCGGCAATCAGCAGGCGGCGGACTTCCATGGCGCGGGACAGCGCCGCGCGCCGGGCTTCCACGCCGTTGCCGCCGTCAGGACCGGAAAACGCGCGGATTTCGACGCCGAGCCCGGTTTCTCCGGACACCTTCAACGCAAGGCTGTGCAGCCGCTCCCGCTCGTCGGCGCCGAGCGTTGTTCCGTCGGGTTCATAGAAAAACGTCTCCGACCGAATCTCCTGCGAAGCCGGCGACGCGGCCGCGGTCCCGCTTACCGCGTCCAGTGCCAGCGTTCGGCGCGGCGTTGCAGAGGCGCCTGCCTTCGATTTGACCGGAGGCGGCAGGACGCCGGCTCCCCGAGAGCCGGTCTCCGGAGGAGGAGGCAGTCGAACTGCGGAGGTCCCGGAGGGCGCGGAACGCGCGGGCGCACCGGTCGCCGGGGCCGGAGGCGGCAATCGGAACCGGGCCTGTATTCCGGCCTTCGGGGCCGCCGCCTTCGCATCGGCGTTCTCCGCCGCGCGAGGCTCGATCGGGCGCGGCGGCGGGGGAAGCTTCGCCTGCTCGGGCCTTGCCGGGGCGGCGCCTTTGGCGGGCCCGTGATTTCCGGCAGCCCGGTACAGAAAGGCCTGGAGCGCCGGCGTAGCATCCTTCTTTCCGGTTGGCCGGGGCCGTGCCGGCAAGGCCGCTGGCCGGCTCGGCGGCGCCGACACAGCGGCCGCCTTCCGTTCGGCAGCCGGCTCTGGGACCTTGGCGCGCACCGGCGGTGTCTGTGCCTTGACCGGGGCTTTTGCGGCGGGGACCGCTGCCGGCGGCTGCTTCGCGGCGGACGCCTTCCGTTGGGCAGGCGGCGCGGGGACCTCGGCGCGCGCCGGCGGCGTTTGCACCTTGACCGGGGCCTTTGCAGCCGGGACCGCGGCGGGCGCCTTGAGCCGCTCGGCCACGGCGGGCGGCACATGCGGTTGCGGAATGTTGAGGGTCAGATATCTGCGGGGCTTGCGATATTGCCTGCGGGCGGCGGCCGGCAGGCTGTCGATAACGCCCGGATCGACGGTCACAGCCGGCCTTCTGTTCTCGTCGCTCCTCCAGCGAGCGCCGCCGCTGTCGACAATTAATGTGTCCTGCGCATTCGCGTGCCGGGCGGCCGGGAGCAGCAGGGCCAGCGCAACTGCCGCTCGTAGAATGACTCGGTGGCGCGCCATCTCCCCTTCCGCCGCAGCATCGGCAGCATGGCCCGACTCTATGCCGCCCGCCCCGAAGGCGCAACTGGAGCCGGGCGTCCGGCCTCCGCCATGATCCGGCACAAATTGCCGTGCAGGCGGTCGTTGGCGGCGAGGATATTGCCGGTTTCGAGCACGCTGCCGGAACCGTCGGTATCGGATACCGCTCCGCCGGCCTCCCGGACCAGCAGCACGCCGGCCGCGATATCCCACCGCCGGAGGCCGGAGTGCCAGAACCCGTCAAGCCGCCCGTCCGCAACCCAGGCGAGGTCCAGCGCCGCCGCGCCGAACCGGCGCAGGCTCACGCCGGCGTTCTTGAGCGCCGCGTGCTGGCGGAGATAGCAGGCCAGGGCCTCGCTTCCGGCGCCCGCCTCTTCCCCGGTCGCCAGGATGCAGTGCGGCAGGCGCGCCCGCGCGGACACCCGCAGCCGGCGGTTGTTGGCATAGGCGCCGATGCCGCGCGCCGCCCAGTATGTGTCGTCGGTGAGCGGGTTGTAGACCAGCGCGGCGACCGGCTCGCCGTCGCGTTCGAGCGCGATGGATATGCAGAAATGCGGGATGCCGTGCAGGAAATTGCCCGTCCCGTCGAGCGGGTCGACGACCCAGCGGTTGCTGGTGTCGGCGCCCTCCACGGCGCCGCTTTCCTCCAGCAGGAAGCCGTAGCGGGGCCGCGCCCGCTCCAGCTCCTCGACGATCCGGCGTTCCGCCTGCCGGTCCGCGACCGAGACGAAATCGCCGGGGCCCTTCTCCGAAACCTGCAGGTTCTCGACCTCGCCGAAATCGCGCGCCAGCCCGCGCCCGGCGGCGTGCGCCGCCCGCAGCATGACATTGATCTCGGCCGGGCGACGCATCGCAGGTCAGTCCTTGGCCCGCTCGACATAGCTGAGGTCGTTGGGATTGACGACGATGCGCGCCCCCATCTTGATGTGCGGCGGCACCATGACCTTGACGCCGTTCTCCAGCAGGGCCGGCTTGTAGGACGAGGAGGCCGTCTGCCCCTTTACCACGGGCTCCGCCTCGACGACCTCCAGCGCAATCCGGGTCGGCAGCTCGATGCTGACCGGGCTGCCGTCCACGGTCAGCACCTTCACTTCCAGCCCGTCCTGGAGGAACGGCGCGCCGTCGCCCACCATGGCGGCGTCGAGCGAGAACTGGTCGTAGGTCTCCTGATCCATGAAGGTGTAGCCGTCGGCCTCGGCATAGAGGAACTGGCACGGCCGCTCGTCCGTGGTCAGCCGCTCCACGCTGTCCGCGGTGCGCCACCGTTCCTGGGTCTTCACGCCGGTCTTCAGGTCGCGCATTTCGACGGCGATGAAGGCATTGCCCTTTCCGGGCAGGATCAGGTCGATCTTGATGACGACGCATTGCTTGCCGTCATGCTCGATGACATTGCCGGGACGGATGGTGTTCGCCTGGATTCGCATCGGGGCCTCGGGCCGGGAAAATCGGACGCCCTTCTAGCAAGCCGGGCCGGCGCCGACAAATGCGGCGGGCGGAAGCGGG
>JAJECZ010000274.1 GCA_022821735.1 Alphaproteobacteria bacterium
CGAGACGCAGGCCGGCGCGACAAAGGTCAGCGTCCGGCTGCGCGGCGCTCGTCGCCCGCGAACAGCAGACAATAGAGGACAGGAGCCGCCACGAGCGTCAGCAGGGACGCGAACGCCAGCCCGCTCATGATCGTCACCGCCATCGACACGAAGAAAGCGTCGGTCAGCAGCGGCACCATGCCGAGGATCGTGGTTGCCGTCGCCAGGACCACAGGGCGCAGCCGCGATGTGCATGCCGTCTCGATCGCCTCGTTCAGGACTTTGCCCTCACGGCGGACGAGGTCGATCTCCTCGACCAGAACGATGCCGTTCTTGATCAGCATCCCGGAGAGACTGAGCAGCCCGAGCAGAGCAGTGAAGGTAAAGGGCAGGCCGGTTCCGAGAAGCCCGATGACAACGCCGTTGACCGCCATCGGAACCAGCAGCCAGATGATGAGCGGCTGGCGCAGGGCAGTGAACAGGAGGATCGAGATCAGCACCATGACGATGAAGCTCACGGGCAACTGCCCCGCAAGACTGGATCTCGCATTGCCCGAGGCTTCGAACTCCCCGCCCCATGCCATCCGGTAGCCCGGGGGCAACGGTATGTCCTCGACCGGTTTACGGATCGCGGCGTGAACTTCGGTGGCGGTCCTGCCGCGCGGGATGTCGGCCGACACCGTCAGGGTCGGCAGACGGTCGCGGCGGTGAACCAGTGTATCCTGCGCCTTCCAGGCAAAGCCGCCGATCGCCTGTTCGATCGGGATAAAGGCCCCAACCGTGGCCGAATAGACCATCTGGTCGCTCAGCCCGAGCCCGGAATCCCGGGGCAAGCGCACCGTGATCGGGATCAGCCGCTCGCCTTCCCGATACACCCCGGCGCGGATGCCGTCGGTTGCGAACTTCAATGTCGAGGCAATGTCCTCGCGCGCAACTCCGGCGGCCTGCGCCCGGTCGGCGGCATAGACGGGCGAGATGACCAGTTCCCGTTCGCGCCAGTTCGTCCGCAGGGTCTTCACGTCCCCCGAAGCGGCCGCCATCCGCGACATGGCCTCCTGTCCGAGCTTGCGAAGCATCTTCGGATCGCTGCCGGAGAAGCGGACTTCGATCGGGTCGCCGCCTCCCGGACCGAAGACCAGACGACGGGTGCGGAGCTCGCCGTCGGGAAGGCTGTTGCGGGCAAAAACTTCCAGATCCGCCTGCAACGCCGGAATCCGGTCGAGGCTCCGGGTCCGGACGATGAGATGACCGTAGCTCGGATTCGGCTTCCGGGCCGAATAGGTCAGGACAAAACGTGCGGCGCCCCGACCGGCGAAGGTCGCAACGGACTCGACCTCCTCCCGCCCGGCCAGCCACGCCTCGACCCTTGCAAGGTCTTCGGACACGCGGGCGATGGCGGTTCCCTGCGGCAGCTTGTAATGGACGAAGAAGACCGGCGTGTTCGAGTCCGGGAAAAACTGCTGCCTGAGTTGGGTAAATCCGAACATGGAGACCGCTGTCAGCGCGACCAGGACAGCGATTGCCGGCCAGCGCATTTTCAGCGCGCCGCGCAGGAGCGCGCCATAGGCCCGGAACGGAAGGCTGCCGTAGGCGGCTTTCTCCGGTCCGCTGCCCCGCCTGAAAAAATAGTGCCCCAGCAACGGCGTGACGGTTACCGCAAGCACCCAGGAAAGCAGGAGTGAGATGCCGATCACGGCGAACAGGGAAAACAGGAACTCGCCGGTCGAATCCGGACTGAGGCCGATCCCCGCGAACGCCATGATGCCGATGACGGTGGCGCCGAGGAGCGGGATCTGCGTTCTGGAAGCCGCCTCGTCGGCGGCGTCGCGCGAAGACCTGCCCCGCAGCATGGCGATCTGCATCCCCTCCGCGACCACGATGGCGTTATCCACCAGCATCCCCATCGCGATAATCAGGCCGCCCAGAGAAATACGCTCCATCTCGATGGAGAAGACCATCATGAACAGAAGCGTGCCGGCGACCGTCAGCAGCAGCGTCGATCCGACGACCGCGCCCGCGCGCCATCCCATGAACAGGGCGAGCACGATCGTCACGATCCCGACGGACATCGCCAGATTGACGAGAAAGTCGTTCGACGCTTCCTCGACAACCCGGTGCTGGCGGTAGATCGGATGCAATTCGACGCCCACCGGTATGTCCCGCTCAAGTCGTACAAGATGCCGCTCCACCCGCTTGCCGACGGCCACGATATTCTCGGTTGCGAGGCCGGCGACGCCGATCGTGAAGGCTTCGACGCCGTCGAAGCGCACGATCAGGCCGGGGTCGGATCGCCGGCCCCTGCTGACCTCGGCGAGATCGGCCAGGTTGATCGTTTCGCCGCCGACGCCGACGGCAAGGCCCGCGATCTCGGAGACCGTGTCGGATCCCGCAGGCGCCGCGATCCGCGTGCTGTCGGTCGCCCCGGCATCGACCACGGAATTGGCGTTGGCTATCGCCCGGGCGATGACTTGCGGCGGGACGTTCAGATTGACGGCAAGGGCGAGCTTCGGTTCCACGAAAATCGCCTCTTCCGGAAGGCCCCCGATGCCGACATCGGCAACGCCCTCGACCGCAAGCAGTTCGCGCCGCAGAAAACTGGCCAGCCGGTGTTTCTCCGCATCCGTAAAGCCCTCGGCCGTGACCGCATAGAAGATGCCGAACACGTCGCCGAAGCGGTCATTGACCAGAGGGGCCCCGACCCCGGGCGGCAATCGCCGCGCGGCGTCGCCGAGCCTTGCCCGGAGCTTCGTCCAGATCGCCGGAAGTTCGGAGCCGTCGAACTCCGACTTGATATGCACCTCGATCAGCGAGACCCCGGGCCGGTTGACCGACGCAATCCGGTCGACCTCGCCCATCTTCTGAATGGCCGACTCCAGCGGTTCGGAGACTTCATCGGCCACCTGTTGCGCCGACGCCCCGGGATAACGGGTCTCCACGACCGCCTGCTTGATAGTGAAGGCCGGGTCCTCCAGCCGTCCGAGGGAAAGGAAGGCCCAGATGCCGCCGGCCAGGCAGACCAGAATGACAATCCAGGTCGGAAGCGGCCTTTCAATACTGCCGCGCGCGATCTTCATGGCAAGGAAGTCAGTTCGCCAGCCCGCGGAACCGGCGCACCCTGGCGCCGTCCTTCAGGGCGTTGACGCCGGCCGCCACGATTTCCTCGCCGGAAACCAGGCCGTCGATCATCTGAAAGCTGCCGTCGTTTCCGACCGAGAGTTTGACCCGGCGCAACGACAAAACACCTTCGTCATCCTGAACCTCGCGAAAAACCAACACGGAGGCAGCGCCGTCGCTGTCAACCGTCACGGCGGATGCCGGGAGGACCATCCCTGAACGCGGGAGGCGCACACTTGCCAGAATGGTGACGGATGAGCCGGGGAGAATGTTCAGCCCTTCGGGCGGGAGCATGCCGAGTGTCACGCGGAAGGTCTGGCCGATCCGGGACGTCTCGGCATTGAACTCGCGCAGCTCGACCGGAAACAACTCGTCGCTGGCGGGAAATCGCGCCGCCAGTGCTATATTCGGATCCCGGCCCGCGCGCTGAAACAGGACCTCGGGAACGTCGATCTCGATCCGGATTTCCGACATGTCGTGGAGCCGGACGACCGGCGTCCCCGCATTGACCGTCGTATATCTGGCCACGCTGCGGCGCGCCACCAGCGCATCGAACGGCGCATGGAGCGTGGCGTGCTTCAGCGCGTATTCCGCATTACGCAGGTTGATTTCGGCAAGACCGGCTTCCGTCTCCGCGTCCTCGACACTCGCTCGTTTGACCGCACTCCCCCGAAGCTTCCTGAGGCGCTCAGCGCGCCTGCGCGCCCGGTCCCTTTGCAGGCGCCTCTGCTCCAGAGACAGCTCGAACGGCTCAAGATCGAGCTGCGCGATCATCCCGCCCGCGGGAACGATCTGCCCTTCCACCGCCGGAAACCTCACGATCTGGCCCGCGGTCTGGAAGGCGAGATCGACGGTCTGCCTTGCAACGACCTTGCCGAAAAACTGCCGCGTCACGGAGGTGGAGGACGCCTCTACCGCGATCAGCTTTACCGGGCGGAGAACGTCCTGCGCCATGACCGGAGCGGCGCATGCCGCCAGCCCGGCGGCGAGCAGGGACAGGAGACGTTTCATTCCATCTGTATCCGGATCGACTTCCCGACATTCGCAACTTTCCACCCTTTACAGAAGGCAAGCAGCGGCTTCAAACATTGTCCTGCACCCGGCCGCTGGCGCGCCTCTCGATCGAAACGTCATCAAGACCTGGACACAAACGAAGATCTAAGCGATGGCCAGCCCGAGGATTCGGCGGAGAGTTGCGCGGCACGCCGACGCGCTCGTTCAGGGGACGAGTTTGAAAACGTCGATTTCTCCG
>JAJECZ010000428.1 GCA_022821735.1 Alphaproteobacteria bacterium
GGCGCTACGCCAACATCGTCTCCGGCTGCTACATGGCGACGCCCTCGGCCGTGTTCCGGGCGATGGCGGACGGCGAGCCCTATCCGGTCAAGGCGTTCTTCGCGCTCGGCAACAACACGCTGCTGAGCTTCGCCAACATGCAGCTCATCCACCGGGCACTGCTGAACCAGGACCTCCTCGTCGCCTTCGAGCACATGAAGACGCCGACGGCCGCGCTCTGCGATTACATCCTGCCGGGCGACGCCTGGACGGAGCGCAACGCGATGGCGGACGGCTTCGGCTGGACCGCGCTCTGCCGCACCTCGCAGCAGGCCACGGAGCCGCCCGGCGAGGCGCGCAGCGTTTACGATTTCTGGCACGGCCTGGCGGTCCGGTTCGGCCTCGGCAACCATTTCCCCTGGGAAACGGCGGATGCCGTTCTCGACCACCGGGTGGCGGCCCTCGGCATGGATTTCGACAGCTTCGCGGCGAGCCACGCCCTGCACACGGACGGCCTCGAATTCCGCAAATACGAGAAGACCGGCTTCGCCACGCCCTCCGGCAAGGTCGAGCTTTCGTCCTCCGTGCTGGCCGAACTCGGCTTCGACCCCCTGCCCTACTGGCGCGAGGAGCCGGCGGGGCCCGGGGACATGCCGCTTCGCCTGTTCACCGGCCTGCGCGAGGACGCCTATTTCCAGACTGGCCACCGCCATATCGCGGCGCTCAGGGCCCGCGCACCCGAACCGCTGCTGTTCCTCCACCCCGAAGACGCCGAGGAAGCCGGCATAACGGACGGCGAGCCGGCGATTGCCGAGACGGCGCAGGGGCGCGTGCACATGAAGGCCGCCGTCCGCGGCGACATGCAGAAGGGCCTGGTGCGGATACCGCACGGCTGGTGGCTGCCGGAGGTCGGGCTGGAGAGCGCCTGGGAAATGGCCGACGCCCAGCTCTGTCCCGACGACGAGGATTTCCTCGACCGCGAACAGGGCATCCCCCACTTCAAGGGCATCCCCTGCCGGGTCGCGCCGGCGGCTCAGGGCGGGATCCGTTCCGACTGAAACGGCAGCCTTCGCCGGGCGGCGTCGGGCCATCCGGGGGGACGCGGTGAGGCAGACATGGCAGGGTTCTTCCATGCTGGAACAGATTTCTCCCTGGATCACGCCTGCCATTGTCCTGGCGCTCTTCATCTGGTTGCGTTTCGACATACGTGACCTGCGCCGGGACCTGACCGCCCGCCTGGACGGCCTCGACGGGCGGTTGCGGGCCGTCGAAACCGGACTGGCGGAGCTGCGGGGGCGCCTCGACGGCATGGATGGCCAGTTCGCATTCCTGCGCAAATACATCACCGGCGAGAATCTCCGCGGGCAGAGGCCGACGGAGGCCGGCGCGGACGAGTGACCGCCGGACGAGGCCGGGGCCGCCGCCCGAAACTTTCCGCGGCCGGCATCCGGCGGAGCGGCCCGGCTGCGGGGACGCCCCTCCGGGAGTGTCATGATATGTCATGTTTTGTCATGAGGGCCGCCGGAAATGTCATGTTTTGTCATGGTCCGCCGCGCCTCCCGTGCGCTCCCTTTCCGTCATGTCCGAACGCCTCCTCCGCATCCCGGATGTCCTCCCTTTATCCCGTTTCGTTCCCTTTCGTTTCGTTCGCCCCGCCGCCGGCCTGCCCGGCAAGCGGGACCCTGATTCGCGCGTATTGCGGGCGCGCGGGCGCGCCTTTGCGCCGGCGCGGTTCGCGCGCCTGATTGCGCGCGCGAGCCGCAGGGCGCACTTCGCCTGTGCGTCGAATCGGGGTCGTTCCGCGCCGGGACGGCGCGGCGGGAAGCGGTCCGCGCGGACTTCGCCTCCCTGGGACCCATCATAACACAATTTTCTGTAGGTCAAGCCCTAGTCAGGGATTTATTTCAAAATATGAGAACACAGAACTATCTTCGCTGGGGCGGGGTTGCAGTCCGACCCAAACGGGTTCCGCTTTACCCCTTCTCCGCCGCCCGGTCCGCGCCCACCCTCGCGGCCAGGGCGGCGCTCAGGAAGTCGTCGATATTGCCGTCCAGGACGCCCTGGGCGTTGCCTTTCTCGACGCCGGTGCGCAGGTCCTTCACCATCTGGTAGGGCTGGAGGACGTAGGAGCGGATCTGGTTGCCCCAGCCTATGTCCGCCTTCGCCGCCTGCTCCGCCGCCGCCTCGGCCTCGCGCCGCTGGAGTTCGTGCTCGTAGAGCCGCGCCTTCAGCATCCCCATGGCCGTTGCCCGGTTGCGGTGCTGCGAGCGGTCGTTCTGACACTGGACCACGATGCCGGTCGGCATGTGCGTGATCCGGACGGCGCTCTCGGTCTTGTTGACATGCTGCCCGCCGGCGCCCGACGCCCGGTAGACATCCACCCGGAGTTCGCTTTCGTCGATCTCGACCTCGATGCGGTCGTCCACCACCGGATAGACCCAGGCCGAGGCGAAGCTGGTGTGGCGGCGCGACTGGCTGTCGAAGGGCGAGATGCGCACCAGGCGGTGGACGCCGCTCTCCGTCTTCAGCC
>JAJECZ010000134.1 GCA_022821735.1 Alphaproteobacteria bacterium
CTCGAAGACCTCGCCGCGACCCTCAGGCCCGGCGGCGTCCTGTTCTGCTCGAACCCGCGGGGCCGTAACGAGGAGGGCTGGGCCGGCGGCCGCTACGGTTGCTTCCACGATCTCGAGACGTGGCGGGCTTATGTCGAAGCTCCGGCTTCCGGGAACTCGACCACTATTACCGCCCGGCGGGCCGGCCGCGGGCGCAGCAACCCTGGCTCGCGACGGTCTGGCGCAAATGCCCGCGCCCCCTGCCCGGCGGAACGATTGCGGGTTAGCCGCTCCGCTCGAACATGCCGAGATTGAGGTCGAGGCCCGTGCCGAGCCAGAGGGCGCGGTCGCGGTGGTCCTTGAGGTCGTCGCCGGCATTGGGATGGACCAGCACGATGAGCCCGTCCCGCTCCAGCGCGAGCCAGGGCACGAGGTCCGCGAACGCCTCCGGCCCGAAGGCGATCTGGAAGCTCCACATGGGATGGGGACCGACCGGGCGCTCGTGGAAACGACCGACCGTCACTCTCTCGCCGAACGTCTCGCCGACCCGCTGCTTCAGGTCCCAGGCGCGCGTCTTGGTCGCCTGGTCGAAATAGACATGCGCATGCCAGCTCTCGATGGCGGCGCCTTCCTGAGAGGGTGCGGTCACGCCTTGCCCAGATAGATGTCGACGATCCGGCCCAGCAGTTCCAGCGCCTCCCCGCGCGGGCGCTGGAAGGCGTTGCGGCCGACGATGGAGCCGGTGGCGCCGCCGTCCCGCAACTGGCGTATCTCGTCCAGCAGGCCTTCCGTATCCCGCGCTTCGCCGCCGGAGAAGACGACCATGCGCCGCCCGTTGAAGCAGGACTGCACCACATGCGCGATGCGCTCCGCCAGCGTCGCCACCGGAATTTCCCGGTCCCGATAGACCTTGGCCGCCGCATCCAGTTCGAGCGCCCCGGTCGGCGGTTTCACCTTGACGATATGCGCGCCCAGCAGGCAGGCCATGTGCGCGGCATAGGCGCAGATATCGACCGCCGTCTCGCCCACCCTGGAGAGGTCGCCGCCGCGCGGATAGCTCCACACGACCACCGCGAGACCCGACGCCTTCGCTTCCTCCGCCAGGTCGCGGATTTCCTCCATCATCTTGAACTGGTCGTCGGAACCCGGATAGATCGTGAAGCCGATGGCCGAGCAGCCGAGCCGGAGCGCGTCGGCCACCGAGGCCGTCACCGCCTGGTCCTTGAGCCGCGAGAGGCTGTTGGCGCTGTTCATCTTCAGGATGGTCGGGATCTGGCCGGCGAAGCTGCCGGCGCCCGCCTCGATCATGCCGAGCGGCGCGGCATAGGCGGACAGGCCGGCCTCCAGCGCGAGATCGAAATGGTAGTGCGGGTCGTAGGCGGGCGGGTTGGGCGCGAAGCTGCGCGCGGGCCCGTGCTCGAAGCCCTGGTCCACCGGCAGGATCACCAGCTTGCCGGTGCCGCCGAGCCGGCCCTGCATCAGGATGCGCGCCAGGTTCGCCTTGACGCCGGGGTTCTCGCTCTCATAGCCGGAGAGGATGGTCCTGACCGTGTCTGTGACGCGCATGGGGGTCGGCTCCCGGTTCGCAAGCTGGCCCGTTTCGATTACGCCGCCCGGCAGGCGATTTCAAGACCTCCGGGGCGGGCGCCGGAACGCCATTTCCTGCTCGGCGAGATCGGCCGTGCTGCCCGTCCAGGCATAGACCAGGAGCGTCGGCTCCAGCGCGCAGGTCGTGATCTTGTGGTCGAACTCCGGCGTGTTGAGGATCAGCGAGCCCGGCGTATAGACCGCGACATCGTTCTGGGACATGGCTCCGGAGATACAGATGTAGCTTTCCGTCACGCCCCGGTGCGCGTGGCTGGGATAGATCGTGCGCGGCGCGAACAGCACGCAACCGAGCACAAGGTCGTCGGCCATCACCGGCCCCATTGGACCCAAGAACTCCGCATAGGCGTATTTTTCGCCGAGCTTGCCCGGCATGACGCGGTAGCCGTACCGCCAGACGAGGTCGGGCGCGACCGTCTCCACGCTGCGCACGAGCGCCGGCGGCCCGAAGCGCTTTCCGTTGTCGAGCGCCCGGCCGAGATGGACGCAGACGGGCTTCGTCCGGGGCCGCCGCTCCAGCACGAAGGGGTTCTGCGCGATGGCCCGGTTGAGCCGCTGGCGCACCAGCCGGTGATGGGAGCGGATCGGCCGGCTGCCGCCCGAGGAGCTGTGCCGGTACACCCAGTAGATCTCGTTCAGCAGGTAGCGCCAGTCGGGGCGGTCGTCGAGCGTGGGCGCAAGGTCCATGACAGTCTCCCCGTTGCCTAGCCGAGACGCCGTCTCTCCAGCATATACGCTTGTTCGCTCTAGGGCTTCCGCTTTCGGACGACCCGTTGCCCGGAAGCACGGGCGATCTCCTGCAGGCGCCGGAAGCGCTCGTCGTCGGTTTCGACGGCCGCGTCCAGGCCGTGGCGGAAGGCGGCGAGCGCGAGCCCCGGCCTGTCGGCGCAGTCGAGGCGGCCCCGCACCGTCTTTTCCGGGAACCGGGCAGCCGCGAGATCGACGAGCTTGCGGAAGAAAAGCGGCCCGAGCGTCAGCGCGCCGCCCGGCGGGCTCTCCAGCAGCACGTGTTCCGCCGGGCAACCGTCGAGCGCGTTCGTGACGGCGGCGAGCGAGGATGCGTCCGCGATCACCGCTTCCGCGGCCTTGGTCTTGCGGTCCTCCGGGGCCATTATGGCCGCAGAATGACACGGGGGGCGCTCCGGCGCATGGTCCTGATCTGCAAAACCGGCGGCGCCGGCGACGACGGGCAGTGGAAGGCGGAGCTGAGCCGGCTCATGCCGGAGCTAGAAATCCGGGACTGGCCGGACATCGACGACCCGGCCGAGGCTGAGTTCGTGCTGCTGTTTGCGAGCGCGCCCGGCCTGTTCGACGGCATGACCGGGCTGCGCGCCGTGCTCTCCGCCGGCGCGGGCGTGGACGGATTTCTCGGCGACCTGCCCGAGGGCGTTCCGGCCGCGCGGCTGGTCGATCCCTGGATGCAGACCGCGATGGCCGCCTGGACCGTCCTTGCCGTGCTGCATTTCGCGCGCAACATGCCGGCTTATGCGGACCAGCAGGCAAGGGGCGTGTGGCGCGAGCAGTTCGAGGAGCATTTCGAGCCGCGCCGCGTCGGCATCCTGGGTTGCGGCGAGATCGGCCGGCGCACGGCGTGCGCGCTCGCCGACCTCGGTTTCCGCGTCGCCGGCTGGACGCGCACGCCCCGCGACCTCGGCCCGCTGGAGAACCTCCACGGTGCGGCGGGCCTGGACGAGCTGCTTGGCGGGAGCGAGTTCCTCGTCTGCCTGCTGCCTTTGACGACCGAGACGGAGGGCCTGCTCGACGCCGGACGACTGGCGCGGCTGCCGGAGGGCGCTTTCTTCATCAATGCGTCGCGCGGCAGGGTCGTCGTGCAGCGGGAGCTGGTCGCGGCGCTCGATTCGGGGCGGCTCGGCGGGGCCTGGCTGGATGTCACCGATCCCGAACCGCTGCCGCCGGGCGACCCGCTCTGGCGCCGCCCCGATGTATGGATCACGCCCCATGTCGCGGGCGTCACCAATCCGGTTACCGGCGCCGCGCTGGTCGCGGAGAACATCCGCAGGGCGCGGGCCGGTGAACCTCTCACCCATCCTGTCGACCGCAATCGAGGCTATTGAACCCCATGGGAAACTTTCAGGGAAAACGCGCGCTAATTACCGGCGGAGGCAGCGGCATCGGCAGCTGCCTCGCTCTCGATCTCGCGGAGGCCGGCGCGGAGGTGGTCATCTGCGGCCGACGCCGGGGCCCGCTGGACGAGACCGCGCGGCGCGCCGGCGGCGGCATCGAGGTGCACACGGCCGACCTCGCCGACCCGGACGAAGCGTTCCGTCTCGCCGAGGCCGTCGGGCCGGTCGACATCCTGGTCAACAATGCAGGCTTCTCCTCCACCGTGCGCAGCACCCGCTATGTCGGCGCCGAGGAATGGCGCGCGGTCATGGACGTGAACACGCTCGGCCCCGCCATGCTGACCCGCGCGCTGCTGCCGCCGATGATCGAGAAGGAGGCGGGCGACGTGGTGACCGTCTCGTCCATGGCCGCCATCTCGCCGAGTATCATGGCCGGCGCGCCGTACAGCGCGGCCAAGGCGGCGGTCCGCGCGTGGATGGATGTGCTCGCTACCGAGGTGCAGCGCCACGGAATCCGCTGCATCACCGTGTTTCCCGGGGAGGTCGACACCCCGATCCTCGACAGGCGCGCGCTGCCTCCGGACGCCGCCGCGCGGGCCACCATGATGATGCCGGAGGATATCTCGACGGCTATCGTGATGGCGCTCGCCCTGCCGCGCCGGGCCACGGTCTCCGAGATTGCCATCGTCGCGACCGAGCCCCGCGACCGCACGGAGGACGTCCGCGCCGCAATGGAAAAGACCGGCTGAGCGGCGGTTATCCCGCCGGTTCAACCGGACCGGGCCGCGCTCCGGCGGCCGCTACCGCTCCGTCCACCGCTTGCGGTGGCGGCGGGCAAGGCGGCGGGCGCGCTCCAGGCCGTGGCGCTTGAGGAAGTGATGCACCGTGGGTGGGCTGAAGGACAGCCCTTCGGCGGCGAGCGCATCGCTCAGCCCCCGGACGGTAAGCCGCGGCTGCGCCTTCAGGATGCGGAAAATGCGCTCCCGCTCCGGCTCGATCCGCGAGCGGCGGCCGCCGCTGACGCCCTGCTTGTCGGGCCGCACATGGCCGCGCTCGCGGAAACGCCGGACCCAGTTGCCGACGCTGACCTCCCCGAGCCCGAAATGCCGGGCCGC
>JAJECZ010000197.1 GCA_022821735.1 Alphaproteobacteria bacterium
CGCTGAACGCCGCGCCCTCGGCGGCGAGCGCGTCGCGCAGCCCGTACATGGAGATATCCGGCTGCGCTTCCAGAATGCGGAGGATCCGGCCCCGCTCCCGCCCGATCCGCGAGACGCTGCCGCCCCGCCTGTCGGGGCGCAGATGGCCGCGCTCGCGAAAGCGCCTCACCCATACGCCGGCGGTGCTTGCCGCCAGGCCGAACCGCCGCGCCGCGGCGGCTATGCTCATGCCCTCGTGCAGCACGGCCGCCACCACCGGGCCCCGCAGGTCTTCGCTCACCGCCCGGCCCCGCCGCCGCGCCGGCAGTCCGCCTGCCGGCGCCTCCGCCGCTCCGTCCGTCATCGCGTCTCCTCCTCTCCCGGCACCGCCGCCCTTTTCACCGATGTCGAATGCGACAAACCGCCGTTTTCCGCCGAATTTGACGGCAACCACGCCCGCAACGCGCGCGCACCTCTCCCGTCTGTCGCGCCCCCCGCCCCGCCGCCTTGCAGCGGCCATCGGCCATCCGGGTTCGGATTCGTGCAGATCGAGCGCGGCCCCGTGCTGCCGCCGCGGGTGGTTCAGGTCCAGGTCATGGCTCCCTCGGCCTGTTTTCTTATCAAGGAGGAATATATAGCGAACATATAGACGCCTGTCAAGCCCCGGAAACGCCTGCCGGCAGGAGTGCAGCCCCCTTCGGCAAGCTGAGGACGGGCTGTCGATACGCCGCTTCGCGGCTGCTCAGGGCGGGGGATTTTGTCCGGGGCGCTGCCGTGCGTCCCTCGATACGCGGCTGGCGCCGCTACTCGGGATGAGGGCGGGAGGGCCGGCGCCGCTGCTCGGGATGAGGGCGGGAGGGCTGGCGCCGCTGCACGGGACGAGGGCGGGAGGGCCGGCGCCGCTCTCCCCCACCCTCATCCTGAGCAGCCGACCGAAGAGCCTGTCCTGAGCTTGCCGAAGGGGACGGTCCTTCGATACGCCTCCCTCCGGTCGGCTACTCAGGATGAGGAGGTCGGCCCCTACCCGCAGGCGAGGTTCTCCGGCAGGGTCTCCGGCTTCACGTGCGGGCCGCAGATGGTGTGAATGACGCCGTCCGGCACGAAGGCGAGGAAGGCGAAGGCGAAGGTCACGTCGTGGACGGCATCCACCAGCCCGCCGCCGGCGGCGCGGCGCTGTACGGTGACGTTGCCGATGTCGCGGCCCTCGCGGATCACCCCCTGGTCGAGCGCCGAGTTCTGGCCCGGCGCCCATTCGATCACGAGGTCGCCCGCCTCGATGCGCTTCTTCTCCTTCAGCAGGTCCACCGTCCAGGCCCGCTTGCCGACCATGGCGACGCGCGCCAGCGGCGGCACCGCCGCCAGCGGATAGGCGCCCCGGAAGAGGAACGGCCAGTGCGCGCCGTCATAGCCGGCATAGGGGTTGGAGCCGTAGCTGCGCATGGCCGGGTCGTTCGGCATCAGCACCGTTCCGTCCGGCGCGGCGGCGGCGAAGCGCTCGAAGCTCTCCACCCGCGAGGGCAGCATGGTGAGCCGCTCGCCGGTCAGCTCCCCCACCATCGCCTCGCCCAGGAATTGCTGCCACCAGCTTTCCGTCTGCCGGTCCCACATCACGAGGTCGGAGAAGCGAAGCAGGCCCGTCGTGCCGAAGTCGAGCACCCGGCCCGCGACCCGCCGGTCGAACACCAGCGCCGCATCGCAGAGCGGGCAGTAGGTCACCGCCACGGGCCGGCCGGCGATGGTGTCGTTCACGATCTCGTGCCAGATCAGCACCGCCAGTGGATAGGCGCGGCGCTCGCCGCCGACGGCCAGCGAGATCACCGGCTCGGTCGGCGCGATCAGCTTCTCCGCCTCGGCGACGGAGACGAAGACGGGATCGTCGATCGGCGGGATCTGGTCGCGGGCGACGCCGCCCGAGGCGATCTCCTCGAACGGCACCGAATGGCGGCTGAAATCCGTGTTGGGCCACGCCTTGCGCCAGTATTCGTCGGGGCCGGCGTCGGCGGCGAGCGCGGGCATGGCCGCGAGGGCGAGCAGGGCAAGGCCGGCGATGAGGCGCATGGGAACCGGACTCCTTATACCGGGATGCGTAATGCAGGACTCATGTTGAGGGCGTTCGGCTTTCTCCCGTCCCGCCCGGCGGGACCCTCTCGCGGGCTTCGCCCGCACGCGGGGGAGGGGAAGAGAGGGCCCCGTGAAACCCCTCTCCCGCTGGGCGGGAGAGGTTGGGAGAGGGTCTCTCGGCGCGACGGACCTCCGCCAGGCTCCGCCGCACACGAGGGAGGAGGTTTCCGGCGGCTGGCGGCATGGGTTCCCATCAACGATCGTTGCCATTACGGGACGGCTGCGGCGAATATGGCGTTTCCTCCCCCGCCAGCCAAGGCTAGAAGCGGTCACATAGCGGTGACTTGGGAGACCTGGGAGGCGCCGGCGGGCATGGCGGAGAGGGTGGAATGCGTCGTCATCGGCGCGGGCGCGGTCGGGCTCGCCTGCGCGCGCCGCCTCGCCATGGCCGGGCTGGAGGTCGTCGTGCTGGAGGCCGCCGAGGCCATCGGCACCGAGACCAGCTCGCGCAACAGCGAGGTCATCCACGCCGGCATCTACTACCCCGCCGGCAGCTTCAAGGC
>JAJECZ010000365.1 GCA_022821735.1 Alphaproteobacteria bacterium
GCGGACGCCTGCGCCGTCTGCTTCCTGTTCGCCTATCTGAACGGGGCGCACGAACGCGCGATGGCCGAGGCGCTCAGCGCGGCGCTGCCGGACCTGCATGTTTCGCTGTCGTCCGAGGTCCAGCCCGAGTTCCGGGAGTTCGAGCGCTTCTCGACCACGACCGCGAACGCCTGGCTGCAATCGGTGATGGACCGCTATCTCGGCCGGCTGGAGGACGGACTCGCGCGCACGGCGCCCCATGCGAGCCTTGGCATCAACCAGTCGAGCGGCGGGCTGATGTCGGTGGACCGCGCCCGCGCCTTCCCGGTCCGCACCGCGCTTTCGGGGCCGGCGGCGGGCGTCGTCGGGGCGATCCACGCCGCCCGCAGCGCGGGCTTGCGTGACCTCGTCACGCTCGACATGGGCGGCACCAGCGCCGACATGGCGCTCATCCGGGGCGGCGAGGCGGACATCGCCTATGAGCGGGCCGTGGCGGGCTTCCCCATCCGCCTGCCGCAGATCGACATCGCGACCATCGGCGCGGGCGGCGGCTCCATCGCCTGGTTCGACCGCGACGGGCTGATGAAGGTCGGCCCCCAGAGCGCCGGCGCCGACCCTGGCCCTGCCTGCTACGGGCGCGGCAACACCGAGCCGACCGTCACCGACGCCAACCTGCTGCTCGGGCGGTTGAGCGCGCGCGGCCTGCTGGACGGCGGCATGAGCCTCGACGAGGACAGGGCCCGCGCCGCTTTCGAGCCGGCCGCGGCCCGCCTCGGCCTCTCCGTCGAGCGCACCGCGGAAGGCGTGCTCGACATCGTGGCCGCCAACATGATCCGCGCGATCCGCACGGTCTCGGTCGAGCGCGGCCACGACCCGCGCGGCTATGTGCTGTCCGCCTTCGGCGGGGCCGGGCCGCTGCATGCGCGCGACGTCGCCGCCGGCATCGGGATCGGCGAAATCCTCGTGCCGCCGGCGCCCGGCATCGTCTGCGCGGAGGGGCTGCTGGTCTCGGACCTGCGCGAGACCTTCACCCGCAGCGAGCGCATCGCCGTCGCGCCGGAGGCGTTCCCGCGCATCGCCGCCATCCTGGAGGCGCTTGAGGAACAGGCCGGGCTCTGGTTTGCCGGCGAAGGGGCCGCGGAAGGCCGGCAAACGGAGGTCTCGCTCGACATGCGCCATGTCGGGCAGAATTTCGAGCTCGCCGTGGCGCTGCCGGACAGTCTCGACGATCTGCGCGACCGGTTCCTCGACGCGCACGACTTCGCCTACGGCTTCCGCAATCCGGAAGATCCGGTCGAGATCGTCAATCTGCGCCTGACGGCGAAGGCCCGCCTCTACCGCGCGCCGGAGACCGAACTCCCGCCCGTCGACGGGCCGCCCGCGCCGAGGGAACGCCGGCCCGTCCGCTTCGCCGGCCGGGCGGTCCCGGAGACGCCGGTTTACGACCGCGCCTCCCTCGGAGCCGGAAGCCGCATCGCCGGCCCCGCCGTCATCGAGCAGCTCGACGCCACCGCCATCGTCCATCCGGGCGACAGCGCGACGGTGGACACCCACGGCAACCTCACCATCCGGATCGCCATATGACCGCCCTCGACCCCATCGGCCTCGAAATCCTCGCCAATGCGCTCCGCTCCATAACCGACGAAACCTTCGCCGCGCTGATGAAGAGCGCATACTCCACAAACATAAAAGAGCGGCATGACCACTCGACCGCCATCATGGACGCGCGCGGACGGCTGATCGCGCAGGCGGAGCAGTCCCTGCCGATCCACATCGCGTCGATGAGCGGGCTGATGGACTGCCTGCTGGCCCGCTACGGCGACGATATCGAGGAAGGCGATATCGTCATCGCCAACGACCCGCACACGGCCGGCGGCACGCACCTTCCCGACATCAACATGGCCGCGCCGGTGTTCGCCAACGGGCACATCGTCGCCTGGGTCTGCAATATCGCCCACCATGCCGATGTCGGCGGCATGGCGCCGGGGTCGATGGCCGGCGGCATGTCGGAAATCTACCAGGAAGGCCTGCGCGTGCCGGTGGTCAAGCTCTTCCGCCGGGGCGAATTGCAACAGGAGCTGTTCGACCTCGTGCTGCTCAACGTGCGGCTGCCAAACGAGCGGCGCGGCGACTATTTCGCCCAGGTCGCCGCCTGCAATCTGGGCGTGAGGCGCATGGCGGAGACCGTCGCGGCCTACGGCGCCGATACGGTGCTTACCGCCTTCGAGGACATGCTGGCGCGCACCGCGGGACGCATGGCGGACGCCATCCGCGCGATCCCCGACGGCACCTACCGCTTCGAGGACGTGATGGACGATGACGGGCTGGAGGCCCGCGACATCCCCATCGTGCTGACCGTGGAGAAGCGGGGCGGCAGCGCCAGCTTCGATTTCTCCGGTACCGCGCCGCAGGTGCCCGGCAATATCAACGTGACGATGAACGCGACCGTCGCCGCGGTCACCTACACGCTGAAGGCGCTGCTGGACCCCGAAGTGCCGAACAACCAGGCGGTGATCGACTGTGTGGAGATTTCCGCACCCCCGGGTTCGCTGCTCAACGCCGTCTTTCCCGCCCCGGTGGCGGCGCGGGCGCATACCTGCCAGCGGATCATCGATGTCGTGTTCGGCGCGCTCGCGCCGGCCGTGCCCGACCGCGCGCCGGCGGCCGGCAACGGCGCCAACACCACCGCCGTCTTCTCCGGCATCGACCCGCGAACGGGCGAAGGCTACCTCTACCTCGAAACGCTCGGCGGCGGCGCCGGCGGCTGGCCGGGCGGCCACGGCAAGGACGGCGTGCAGGTCGGCATCACCAACACCTCCAACCTGCCGGTCGAAGCCATCGAGACCGAATACCCGCTCAGGGTGGAGCGCTACGGCCTGCTGGAAGGCTCCGGCGGCGCGGGGCGCTTCCGGGGCGGGCGGGGTCTCTACCGCGTCGTCAGGCCGGTCGGGCACGACTGCCTCTTCAACGGCGCGGGCGAGCGCTTCTCCAACGCGCCCTGGGGCCTTGCCGGCGGAGAGCCCGGCGGCCGGGGCCGCTTCGCGCTTCTGGACGGCTCAGGGGCCGAAACCCCTCTTGAGATCAAGCCGTCGGGTGTCATCGTGCGCGAGGACGAACGGCTCCTCGTCGAGACCCCCGGAGCGGGCGGGTTCGGGTCCCCGTCGTGAGCCCGGTCCGGGTCGAGCGGGAGGGAATCGCCCTTCATGTCCGGCTGACGCGGCCCGGGCGCCGCAACGCGCTGACCCAGGAGACGATGGAGGCGCTGCTGGCCGCCTTTCGGGAAGCGGAGGCGTCGGACGCGCGCGCCGTCGTGCTGCGCGGCGAGGGCGGCCAGTTCTCGGCGGGCGGCGACATGTCGATGCTGGGAGACGTCCCGCCGCCCGCGGACCCGGACCCGCTCTTTCCCATCTATCGCAGGATGGGCCACGTGCTGGAGGTTCTGAACGCGCTGCCGCAGGCGGTCATCGCCGTGGTCGAGGGCGCCTGCACGGGCGGCGGGCTCGGCATGGCCTGCTGCTCCGATGTCGTGATCGTCTGCGAGGACGCGAAGATCGGCCTGCCCGAGGCGCGCTCCGGCTTCATCCCGGCGCAGGTCATCCCCCACATCGTGCGGCGCATGGGCGAGGGCTGGACCCGGCGGCTGGTCGCGACCGGCGCCATACTGGACGGCCGCGACGCGCTCCGCGACGGCCTCGCCCACATTCTCGCGGCCAACCGGGAGGACGCCGATTCGGCGCTGGCCGAGGTGCTCGATCAGGTCCGCCGCTCGGAGCCCGGGGCCGTCGCGCAGGCCAAGCGCCTGGTCATCTCCGCCTCCGACCGCCCGGTGAACGAAACCCTGGACGACGCCGCCCGCACCATCGCCGCCCTCCTCCGCGCCCCCGCCGCCCGCGCCGGCATAGACGCCTTCAACGAAAAGCGCCCGCCTCCGTGGGCGGAGCGGCCTTCGTCAGAGGATTGAGCGCCTTCAGCCCCGCCCCGCTATGCAGTCCGCCAGCGCGAGGGTGCGGCGGGCCTTCTCGACGATGGGGTAATCGACGAAATAGCCGTCCACCTGGATGGAGGCGGAGCCGGCGGCTTCGGCTTCGTCGAATGCCGCGACGATGCGCCGCGCGCGTGTCGTCTCC
>JAJECZ010000256.1 GCA_022821735.1 Alphaproteobacteria bacterium
CGGGCGCCGTTTCGAGGTTCCCGCCTGCTTCATTTCAGGCGCGGCCGACTGGGGCGTTTACCAGAACCCCGGCGCGCTCGAGGCGATGGAGGAACGCGCGGCCCGCTGGGCCGGCACCTGGCTGATCGAAGGAGCCGGGCACTGGGTCCAGCAGGAGCAACCGGAAGCGGTATCGGCGCGGCTCAGGGCGTTCGCGGCGGGCCGCACCGGTCCGTGAGCGGGATGACACGGCCGGACGCGCGCTGCTAGGTTCGGCCGACCCCCTCAGCAAGGACACGGATAAAGATGGGTACTTCGACCGGCGCGGAGATCATGGCGCGCGAACTCAAGAAGCACGGCGTCGAATACATGTTCGGCATTGTCGGCTTTCCGGTGCAACCGATCGCAAAGGCGGCGCAGGAGGTCGGCATAAAATATGTCGGCATGCGCAATGAGCAGGCGGCGTCCTATGCGGCGCAGGCCGCCGGCTACCTGACCGGGCGTCCCGGCGCGTGCCTCACGGTCTCGGGACCGGGCGTCATCCATGCGCTTGCCGGCCTCGCCAATGCCGAGCAGAACTGCTGGCCGATGATCCTGATCGGCGGCGCTTCGCCCGTCTACCAGAACGGCATGGGCGCGTTTCAGGAGGAGAACCAGGTCCAGCTCGCCGCGCCCTACTGCAAGTTCGCCCACGCGGTCGAGCACGCCCGGCGGATTCCCTTCTATGTCGAGAAGGCGGTCCGCACTTCGATCTACGGCCGGCCGGGCCCGGTCTATCTCGACATGCCGGACGACATCATCCAGGAGGCGGTCGAGGAAGACGACATCTACGAAGCGGCTCCCGTGGCCGATCCGCCGCGGATGCAGGCGATGGGCGAGGACATCGAGGCGGCGCTGGACGCGCTCGAATCCGCCGAGCGCCCGCTGGTCATCGTCGGCAAGGGCATGGCGTGGTCGCGCGCCGAGGACGAGGTCCGCGCCTTCATCGAGCGCACCCAGGTGCCGTTCCTCGCGTCCCCGCTCGGCAAGGGCGTGATCGACGACAACCATCCGCTGTCCGTGGGCGCGGCGCGCAGCCATGCGCTCCGCGAGGCCGACGTGATCTTCCTGATGGGCGCGCGGCTCAACTGGATCATGCATTTCGGCAAGCCGCCGCGCTTCAACAAGAAGGTGCGCGTCGTCCAGCTCGACATCTCGCCGGAAGCCATCGGCAACAATGTGCCGACGGAGGTGGCGCTGGTCGGCGACGGCAAGGCGGTTGTCGGCCAGCTGAACGCGGCGCTCGGCGGCCGGCAGTGGTTCTACCCGGCCGATACGGAATGGCGCAGCGCGATTGCGGAGAAGGCGGCCGGCAATGCCGAGCAGATCCGCCCGATGCTGGAGGACGATTCCGCGCCGACCAACTATTACCGCGCGCTCAAGGACATCGCCGCCTGGGCCGGCAAGGACGCGATTATCGTCGGCGAGGGCGCGAACACCATGGATATCGGGCGCACCCAGCTTCCGAACGCCTCGCCGCGCCTGCGCCTCGACGCCGGCAGCTACGGCACCATGGGCATCGGCATGGGCTTCGCGGTCGCGGCGGCGGTGGTGCATCCGGACCGCCCGATCATTTCGGTTTCCGGCGATTCCGCCATCGGCTTCTCCGGCATGGAGATCGAGACGGCCTGCCGCTACAAGCTGCCGATCAAGATCGTGGTGCTGAACAATGGCGGCATCGGGCAGGGCATCCCGGAATATCCCGAGGACCCGTTCGACAACCCGGCGGGCGTGCTGATCTACGGTGCGCGCTACGACAAGATGATGGAGGCGTTCGGCGGCTTCGGAGCCTTTGTCGAAGACCCGGCGGACCTGCGGGCGACGCTCGACGCGGCGACGGCCCATGACGGCCCGGCACTCGTCAATGTCCGCCTGCATCCGCAGGCCGGCCGCAAGCCCCAGCAGTTCGGTTGGCTGACGACCTGAGGCAAATTCCGGCGGCGGCGGAGCGTTCCGCCGCCGCCGGAGTACGCTCCGGTTAGTCTGTGGAATCCTTGTCGATGAAAGCGCAGAAGAGCGGGCCTATTTGTCGTCCAATGCGTCGAAGATTACGCCGAGAGTGCAAAAGAGGCCGATCGTCACCAGCACAAACAGGACTACAAGGAGACTTGGGGAACGTTCCAAATCGGTCAACGCCATAACGGACGATAACGCTGCGACGGCCACTATTATCGCCAATACGGCTGTCAGGGACTTGTTTCTTTTCGCCCGTTCGGAAAGGCGTCCGAACGGGCCGGCATCCGACGCCGCGTTGGAAACGCGCGTTTCCGGCTTGTCCATCTGTCCCTGCCTTTGCCGCATTGGGGCGCCTGCGCTCACAATATCACGGGCAGGCAGGCGCGGATGTACTCAATTGTGAGGCTTGCGCCGGGCGGATGTATCCAGCGGCGGCACTCCCGCAAATGGGGGTTCATCAAGAGGCTGGAAGGCCTTTGAGAGAGCGGCGGCCGCCGCGTCGATTTCGACCGGGTCCCCGATTTCATTGGTAGCGGGGGAGGGATTTGAACCCCCGACCCAGGGATTATGATTCCCCTGCTCTACCGCTGAGCTACCCCGCCGAAGGACCGGCCTTTTAGGCGCTGGCGCTTGCGCCGTCAACGGGAT
>JAJECZ010000118.1 GCA_022821735.1 Alphaproteobacteria bacterium
CGCGGCGTCAATGACGATGAATTCGACGCCATGATCGCCTGGTGCGGCGAGCGCGGCTTCGACCTCGTCATCATCGAGGTCATGCCGATGGGCGATATCGGCGAGGACCGCCTCGACCAGTACATGCCGCTCTCCATGGTACGCGCGAAGATCGAGCGCAATTGGACGCTGATCGAGACCGACTACAATACGGGCGGTCCCGCACGCTATGCCGTCGTTGAGGAAACCGGGCAGCGGATCGGCTTCATCACGCCGCTCACGCACAATTTCTGCGAAAGCTGCAACCGGGTGCGGCTGACCTGCACCGGCACGCTCTATATGTGCCTCGGCCAGGAGGATGCCGCCGACCTCCGCGCGCCGCTCAGGGCCGCTTCGGACGACGCGCCGCTGGAGGAGGCCGTGCGCGAGGCGATCTCGCGCAAGCCCAAGGGCCACGATTTCGTCATCGACCGGCGGCGGGGCGCGATCTCGGTGCCGCGCCATATGAGCGTGACCGGCGGCTGACGCGGCCGCGTCCGTCGATGGCCGGTCCGCGCCTGGCGTTTGTTGCCGCCGAGACGCCTGCGGCGCAGGAAGCCCGCCGGACCCTGGTCACCGCCTATGGCGAAACCGCGCCGGCCGAAGCGGATGTCGTCGTGGCGCTGGGCGGCGACGGATTCATGCTCGAAACGCTGCACAGCTTGGGAGACAGGCCGCCGCCGATCTACGGCATGAACAGGGGCAGCGTCGGCTTCCTGATGAACGGGTTTCGCGCCGAGGAGTTGCCCGAGCGTATCGAAGCCGCCGAGACCGTCAGCCTCCATCCGCTGCTCATGGAAGCGCGCACGCTTGCCGGGCAGGTGCGCCGGGCGCGCGCCATCAACGAAGTCTCGCTGCTGCGCGAAACGCGGCAGACGGCGAAGCTGCGCATCGAGATCGACGGCGTCGAGCGGATGGAAGAGCTGATGTGCGACGGCGTCATCGTCGCGACGCCCGCCGGGAGCACGGCCTACAACCTGTCCGCACACGGGCCCATCCTGCCGCTCCGGGGCCAGTCGCTTTGCATCACGCCGATCAGCGCGTTCCGGCCCCGGCGGTGGCCCGGCGCGATCCTGCCCGACACGGTGTCCGTGCGGCTGACCGTTCTCGAGGCGCGCAAGCGGCCGGTGAGCGCGGTCGCGGATTTCACCGAGGTGCGCGACGCCGCCGAGGTGCTGGTCCATCGGGACGAGGGAACGTCGCTGCACCTGCTGTTCGACCCCGATCGGGGCCTGGAGGAGCGCATCCTGAAGGAGCAATTCCAGCCGTGATGCGCGCCTTGCGCGAGCTCGCGCAAAACTGGCCCCTGCTTCTGAAGACGCTTTTTATCGGGACTTGCGGCGGCTGGCTGTTCTCCCTCATCCAGAGCCCCTTGCCCTGGATGATGGGCAGCCTGTTCGCCTGCACCGTCGCGGCGCTTGCGGGCGTGCGCCTCTACATGCCGAACGATGTGCGGCGCGTCTGGATGGTCGTGCTGGGCGTCATGCTGGGCGCCGCCTTCGCGCCCGATGTGCTGGACCGGCTGGCGACATGGGGCGGCGTGTTTGCGGGCATGCTTGCCTTCACCATCGCCGGCGCGGCGGCGGGCGCCTGGTTCTTCCACCGGGTCGGGCGCATGGATCGGCGCACGGCCTTCTTCTGCGCCGCGCCCGGCGGCCTCGGGGAGATGGCGTTGCTCGGTCCGTCGATGGGCGCGGACGAGCGCGCCATCCTGCTGTCCCACTCGACCCGCATCCTCATGGTGATGTTCATCGTGCCGCCGGCATACAGGCTGCTCGCCGACTATGTGCCGCCGGCCGACCTCGGCGGCTCCCGGCTGGCGGACCTCAGCGTTGCGGACTGGGCGATACTCGCCGCTTCGGCGGTCGTCGGCGGGGGCGCTGCCAAACTGCTGCGCGTGCCCGCCTGGCAGATGGTCGGGCCGATGCTCGTCAGCGCGGCCGTGCATATCGGCGGCCTGACGGACTCCCGGCCGCCCACCGAACTGCTGGCGGCCGCCCAGGTGTTCATCGGCTGCGGCGCCGGCGCCCGCTTCGTCGGCGTCCGGCCCCGCGAACTGGGGCGCACGGTTGCGGTCTCGGCCATGTATTACGCGCTGTTTCTGGCGGCGGCATTCGCCGTCGCCGGACTGGTCGCGTCCCTCGGCGGGTTCGACTTCAAGGCCGTCCATCTGGCCTATACGCCGGGGGGCTTCGCCGAAATGAACCTGATTGCGCTGTCGCTCGACATCGACGTCGCCTTCGTGGCGACGCATCACACCGGGCGCCTCTTCGCGGTCGTGATCGGCGCCGCCCTGCTCGCCCGGATGCTCTGGCCCGTCGCCCGCCGGCGGGAATAGCGGGCGGACGGAGCTTCGCCCGCCGCCGCGCTAGACGCGGCGAACGTTACGAATGGCGGCGTTGGCGCCGCCGGCCTGGCGGCCTCCCTCCCCCGCTGCCCCTTACCGCTCCGTCCACCGCCTGCGCCGGGTGCCGAGGCGGGCGAGGCGGCGTTCGCGCTCCAGGCCGTTGCGCTTCAGGAAGCTCTGCACCGTGGACGCGCCGAACACGAGCCCCTCGGCGGCAAGCGCGTCGCGCAGCCCGTACATGGAAATCGCGGGCTGCGCCCTCAGGATGCGGAGGATGCGCTCGCGCTCCGGCTCGATCCGCGAGGCGCGGCCGCCCATCGGGTCGCGCCGCACATGGCCGCGCTCGCGAAAGCGCTTCACCCAGCTGTCGACACTGTCCCGCGACACGCCGAACCGCCGGGCCGCGGCGGAGACGGTCATGCCCTCCTCCACCACCGCCAGGACCGCCCGGCTCCGCAGCTCCTCGCCGACCGGGCGGCCCCGCACCCCCTGCCGCGGCAGCCTGCCCGCCGGGCCGTCCTTGCAACTTCGGCTCGATTCCGTCATCGCCTTTCCTCCTCCGGCCGCATCCGTGCGGCCTCCGTGAACATTCCAACCCGAACCCGATTCCCTGGCCCTCCGGCCGCCCAGGCAGACCGCGACAGCCGGCCGCCGGGCCGGCCTCTACCCTCGCCGCCGCGAGGCGGCGGGTTCGCGGCAGAGATCCGGAAAAGGCGGCTTGCGCGGCTGCGCCGGCCCGTCAGCTCCAAGTCATGGCCCTTTCGCTCCGTCAGGGATTTGACCGGAACATATATAGAATATATGGGAAGGATGTCAAGCGCCAACTACAGGGCGCTGTGCAGGATTTCCAGGACATCGCCGACGCTGCGCACCGGGCGCGGATTGGCATGGACGAAGGGTTCGCGCATCGCCTGCTCGGCGATTTCCGGGAAACGGTCCGGTCCGACGCCGACATCGCCGAGCCGCGTCGGCAGGCCCAGGCCGGCGACCAGCTCGGCCACGAGGTCGGCCGCCGGGCGGTCCGGCTGCCCCATCGCCCCGGACACGACCCGCTGGCGCTCCGCAACCGCCTGCCGGTTCCAGCGCAGCACCGGCGCCAGCATCACGCAGGAGGTGTAGCCGTGCGGCACGTCGCAGGCGCCGCCGAGGACATGCCCGAT
>JAJECZ010000361.1 GCA_022821735.1 Alphaproteobacteria bacterium
CCACGCGTCGCCTCGCGCCGAGCCATCGTTCGACGACCATCGGCGAAGCGGTAACTTTGCCGCGGATCGGGTGGTACTTTTGAGCGGGAACGACTGGTACTTTTGACTGGGACTGGCTGGTAACTTTGAAGGGATTACGCACGACTTCGGCCGGTTTCAGGACGAGGCGCTCAAGGCGCCCCTGTCGATCACCCGAAACGGCCGCGAACGGCTGGTGATCCTGTCTGCCCAGGAGTACATGCGCCTCAAGCGCCGCGACCGGCAAGCGATCGCGGTGGAAAACCTCTCCGACGCTGACATGGAGGCGATCCTTCGCGCCGAACCGCCCGCCGAGGCGGCCCAGTACGACCACGAATTGACGGCGGTGCGTGACGCGGATACCTGATCCGGCACCCGGCCTCGTCATCCGTTACGCCTACCTCCGGGATACCGAGGCGGCGCAGGGGCGCGAGGAAGGGTCCAAGTACCGTCCGGCAGTGGTGGTTCTGGCGGTCGGCTCCGATGACGAGGATGGCCGCGAGGTGCTCGTCGCCCCGATCACCCATCGCCCACCGGCCGATCCCGCCGGCGCTGTCGCCGTTCCCCCGGGCGCCCCCGCGCGCCTTGGGCTCGACGCCGACCCGTCGTGGGTCATCGTCACGGAGGTCAACCGCTTCGTAGGGCCGGGACCCGGCCTGCGCCCTGTCGAGCCGGGGCGCTGGGCCTGCGGATTCATCCCGACCGGCCCTTTTCGAGCCTTGCGTTCCCGCGTTGCGGCCGTCGCCCGGCGCCGTCGGCTCGGCCAGGTGCCGCGCACTCACTGACCGCCGCGCGCGATCGGCTCAGGCCCGGCCCTGGGTCGATGGCCGCAGTCCGCGTTCCGCCGTGAGACCACCTGTTACGGCATCGATGGCGAGACGGTCGAAGTCACGCCGGTTGTCGGACAGCACAATCGGGATGAGCGGCTTCAGGTCCGACTCGACCCGGTCGGACGTTGGGCCTGCGGCCTGGCGCGCGGGCGTGCGTCTCCACTCCTGTCTGCCGGTGTACGCCGGCTTCGGGCCGCTCGTGCCCGAGAAAGCCTATCGATGAACGCCGGTCCGGGGAAATCCTCGCCGAATTGCGTGAATGCCATGCCGATGTCCCGATCGCGCCGGGCGACCTGCCCCTGCAGTGGTTCGGTTCGACTACCTTCGCAGGTTGCCCGTGCGCTCTGGATGACTTGAGCAAATCCCCCGCAGGGCTCGCGGATCAGATCAGGAGCAACCGCACCAGGATCGCGATGTTCAGCGCCGCCACCAAACCGAGCACCCACTTGATCGCGCCGAGCTCCGTGCGCAGTGCGCCGACCTCCGTGCTCAGTGCGCCCAGCTCCGTGCGCTGCGCGCCCAGCTCCGTGCGCTGCGCGCCCAGCTCGGTTCGCTGCCCGCCGAACTCCGTGCTCAGTGCGCCCAGCTCCGTGCGCAGTGCGGCAATGTCGTCCTTCGTTGCAAGATCGCCCTGACCGGCCCGAACGATCTTTGCAACCGCCTCGGCTTGGGTCTGTTCGAAGCCGGCAGCCTGAAGTTCCTTCGAGGCGCTTAATGTATCGAATGCAGCAGCCATGCCCGAAGTATACGCCCAATGCAGAGGCACCGTGAACCGTCATCGAATGCCCGAGCCGAGCAACTGACGCCCAACGTATCCCGAATCCGTACAGGATCATTCCTGCGAGCGTTCCGCTTTACATTGTGCCCATTCGAGATACGTCCACTGTTTTGGTGGTATTCCGCTGCCTGCGTGTATTCCTCCCAAGTCAGCGTCGTGCGTTCTCGATCCGGTGACCGGTGCGGCCGAACCACGGTCGGTCAACCGGCAGCGCCGTATCGTCGCGCACCTGCCGGCACGGCGCCGAAAGGCCGAGCGGTGCCTTCGGCCGGAACGGCGGCCGGTGCCCGGGGAGGGAGCCGGCCACGGTTCCGATCACCGGCACGATGGAGGATGCGGCAATGACCCAACCCCTGGACAGGCGCGCCCCGGCCGCGACCTTTCTCACCCACTTTTTCGGCGGCGGGCTCATCGACAAGGGCGAGTGCTACGTCGTGGAGCGGTTCCTCAGCATGAGCAGCGGCGAGATTCGGCGCTCGCCCGGTGCGGCGTCCCCGGGGAAGAACGGGCACGCACGGCCAACGCCCGAGGTGGCCTCGGTGGACGAGGTCCGGGAGCTGCGCCCCGTTTACAACGAGATCATCGTTTGCACCGGACTCGGGACGAGGTCTGGCGTCCAATACTTCGGTTCCCATGCCATCTGGGGCCAGATCCTGCGGCGGAAGCGCTTCCCCCGGTAGGCGCACGACGCGTTCTCTCGCCGGCGCCGGCCGGTCCTCCCATGTCGTCCATCCACCTGTCCAGGAGACACCGCCCGTGCCGTACCGCGACCCCGACAAGCGACGCGCCAAGGACCGGGAGCGGCATCGGCTGCGTACCGAACGGCGCCGAGCGCAAGGCGTCTGCACGCGCTGCGGTCACGACAAACCGCAGCCGGGCCGCAGTCAGTGCGAAGGTTGCCTGGAGAAACGCCGTGTGGCCGGTCAGCGCCGGGCCGGCCAACGCAAGGCCGCAGGCATCGGGCGCGTCCGGGACCCGGAGGCCCGCAAGGCCGAATACCGGCGCGCCCGCCGGCGTGCCGATGAACGGGTTGCACGAGGGCTTTGTGCCCGGTGCGGCGAGCACGACCGCGAGCCGGACCGGCGGTTGTGCGGGACTTGCGGCGATCGGCAACGCCGCCGCGACCGGGAAAGGTACGCGAAAGCCCGGGACGCGGGAATGAAATACGGGGGCCGCGACGTTGGTGCCCGCAGAAAGCTGGCCCGGCACCGGAGCCGCAAGCGCCGGCATGATCGCCGACAGGCTTCCCTCTGCGTCCGCTGCGGCCGGCGGGCGCCGGTGGAGAACGGTTCGAGTTGCGGAACCTGCCTGAATACGCGGCGCATCGCGGATCGGGAGACGTATGCCGCCCGCCGCGCCGGGGGATTATGCTCGAGATGCGCCGCACCCACGTTCGAGGGCGCATTGCTCTGCGGGCCCTGCACCGTAGCCGAAGCCCGGTACCGGCCGGCGAAGTACGAGGCGAGCCGCGCCCGGTACCTCGAGCGGCGAAAACGCTCGATCTGTACGCATTGCGGCAAGGCCCCGACGTTCGGCGCGTCCCGTTGCGAGTCCTGCTCGAAACGAGCCTGGGAGCGCTCCGAGCATGTGCGCGGCATCCCGGACTGGGAACCCGCCTGCACGGTCATCGACGGCGTGTCCGGAGAGCCGCTCGGCACGTGGGAACGGTGGGAGGACGCCGTGCTGGCGCTGAGCTTCGAGGGACTGTCGCTGGACGACGTGGAACTGCTGGCCGAGCGCTCGCCGGTCCATGCCATGATCGGCTGGAGCTGAACCGCGCGCCGGCCCGCCGACGGTGCCCGCCGGTCCTCGCCCGAAATGACTGTCGGATTCCGGCGCTGACCGGGGTCGTCAACCCGCCGGCCGGCCGGCCTTCATCGTCTTGGCGATGCGTGCGAGGTGGTTGCGCGCCACGCCCAGTTCCTTCGCGATGGCCGCGGGTTTCGCCCCGGCGGCCAGTGCCGCGCGCACCAGCCGTTCCTGCCCGAAGGTCAGCGCGGACTGCACGCGCGAGGGGCGTTCGCCGCGGGGTGAGCGCTTGCCGCGTTCGGGCCGGCGCCGGTCGGTCCTCCGGCGGGGCGGGGACGGTTTCGCCTCCCCGTCCGCGTTCGGCGTATCCCCGGCCCAGCCGCGCCGGCGAACCTCCCGCTCCACCCCCTCGCGCAACTGCCTGAGCTTGTCGTCGTTGAGTTCCCCGAGGAAGCCGTCCAGGTCGAACGGTTCCCCGGACGCGGCCCGCAGCCGCCCCGGTGACTCCTGCGCCCCGGCCGGGGCCGGCGGCCGGACGGCGGGGCACTTGCGGCGCCGGCTGGAAACCGCCTCGCCCGATCCTGTTTTCCCAGCCCGCCCGGCCATGCACCGACGCTGTCACAAAGCGTCCGGGTCCGCAATGGCGACGCTCCGACGCGGTCCCCGGCGATGGAGAGGGGCCCGGAGAAGCGCGAGCGCTCCGGGGGAACGGAGAGAGGTTCCGGCCCCGGGCATTGTCCACACACACTTCGGAGACCGACATGTATCCAGTTTCGTTCGATCACCCCGGCCGCGCGCCGCTTGACTTCAACGCCGACCCAGGGACCAACGCCATCGCCGATGCACAGGAGCGCGCCACCGCGGCGTTCCCCGACTTACCAGCGCCGGACGCCCACGTCCTGCTCGAGCAGATCGGGGTTCCCGCCCACCGCGTTCGCCAGGTCCTGGCCGAGTCGCTCGCCGCGGACTTGTAAGTGTCCGAGCGAAGCTCGGAGAGGGTGAATCGGGAGGGGCCGAGAGGGTCGTTCCCGGTTCGTTCAACCCCTTGTCATAACTCAAGACCTCAGGAGATCTACCATGTATGGTTTGAATCGCGCAGAAGTCATCGGACGTTTGGGCGCCGATGTCACCGTGAACCACCTCGTCAACGGCGGCCGCGTGGCGAACATGTCCGTCGCCACCGACGAAGGCTACCTCGACAAGAACACCGGCGAGCGGGTCGACCGCACCGAGTGGCACCGGGTCGTGACCTTCCAGCCCGGGCTGATCGACATGCTCGAGCGGCACGCCCGCAAGGGCCGGCTGGTGTACGTGTCCGGCACGCTGCAGACGCGGCGCTGGCGCAAGGACGGGGAGGACTCCGACCGGTTCTCCACCGAGATCCGCCTGGCCCCGGGCGGGCGCGTCCAGTTCCTGGACAAGCCCAAGGGCGCCAACGGGTCCGACGCCAACGCCTCCACCGGCAACGGTGCGCAGGCGGCTCCCGCCGAGCCGACCGAGGCTCCGGCCGCCACCCAGGAGGACCTGGACGACGACATCCCGTTCTAAACGGCCCTATGTCGGAACTGTAAATTCTACAGGGGTAACTCCCTGTAGGATTTCTTGTTTTTGAGTGTTACCGCTTGACAGGTTTTGGCGCACTCGCGCCCTTAACCGTTCCAGACATCGTCCGACTGTCCGTGCCCCTTGGGGCCGGCTCCCGCATTTCCTCGGCGGGGGTCGGCCCCATTTTTCATGCACGCGGGGCACGGTCCTCCCACACCCGCGACGACTGCTGTGGCGCGCACGCCGAGAGCTCCCGCTGCGTCGCCGGCAACGTCCTCGGTCGCCACCGGATGGAACTGCGCCACCGCGCCGCCACCGGGCACCCCAATCTCGCCTCCGCCGACGCCGCCCGGCTCGGCGCGCTCGCCCGGTGAAACCGGGCTCGCCCGAGCCGCTACCCTCGACCGCGATCCCGGACCCGTTCCAGGCGCTTGCGGGCTGGCGCCCGCGCGCCGGAACGCCGCCGAGAGGTCGAGGGGGCCGGAACCTTCTCGATCCCCTTCGACCGGAGTGCCGATGAATGCCTCGACCGTCTCCGCGCTGCTGGCGCAGCGCGCCGAAGCCGTCTGCCGAAAGTACCTGCCCAATGGCAAGAAGCAGGGCCGGTACTGGTGCGCCGGGGACGCGCGCGGCGCGTCCGGGCGCTCGCTCTTCGTGCGGCTGGCGCCGCCCGGTACTCCGGGCAAGTGGACGGATGCGGCCACCGGCGAGCACGGCGACCTGCTGGACCTCGTCCGGCTCGCCACCGGATCGGCCGCGCTCCGCGAGGCGCTCACCGAGGCGCGCCGGTTCCTGGCGCAGCCCGTTTCTCCCGCCGCTTCCGACGGCGACACGTACGACCGCGCCACGGCGGCCCGTAATCTCTGGGACCGGTGCGGTCCCATCGACTCCACGCACGCCGAAGCTTACCTCCGCGCCCGCGCCATTCACCGCTGCCGGTTCCCGGCATTGCGGTTTCATTCCGCCTTGCCCTATCGCTCCGCTTCGGGCGGCTGGCGCCGCTTCCCCGCGCTGGTCGGCGCCGTGACCGGCGACGACGGCGCGCTCGAAGGCGTGCACCGCACCTGGCTCGATCCCGCCCGCCCGGCCAAGGCCCGCGTATCGCGTCCGCGCAAGGCGCTTGGACGCGTCCACGGGCTGGCCGTGCGGTTCGGCGACGCGGACTCGGCTTCGACACTTCTGGTGGGGGAGGGTATCGAGACCGTGCTCTCGCTCGTCACTGCCTGGCCCGACACGGTCCTGCCCCACGCAGTGGCGGCTGCCGCGCTATCGGCGGGCAGCCACGGCGCGTTCGTGCCGCCGAAGCACGTGACCCGCCTGATCATCGCGCACGACCGCGACAAGGAAGGCAGGCTCGCCTCGCTTCGCTTGCAACTGCGTTGCACTCAGCTCGGCATCGCCTGCGCGGTGCTGCTTCCCGCAGGCAACGATTTCAATGACGATCTCAGGACGCTCGGCCCCGAACCGCTGGCGCAGCAACTGGCGCCGCTCACGGCCAGGTGCGGGGCCGGCAACCGGGAATCGCTCGCTGCACGCTCGCGACCGGTCTGAAAGAACGGGGGCTTGTTTCCGGCCTCGTCCATAAGGAGTCCGCCTTGATTCGCCGACCGGGCGCCTTCCGGACACGCGAGCAATCCGCGACGCCCGATGGAACCTGCGCTGGCGCGCAGAACCCATCCGGCACGCGGCTTGCAGTTTCGCGTGCCCTACAGGGGCCGGACGGCGCGGCGGACGGATCTCTCTCCGATCGGATGT
>JAJECZ010000098.1 GCA_022821735.1 Alphaproteobacteria bacterium
CGAGACCCGCTACGACCAGTACGACCTGATGATCGAGAAGGTGAAGCCGATCGTGCCGCGCCGGCTGCGCTTCACCGTGCCGGAGCGCGTCGACGCGCGCGGCCGCATACTGGAAGCCCTCGACGAAGAGGCCGTCCACGCGCTGGTGCCGGCGCTCTCCGCAGCCGGGATCGAGAGCGTCGCCGTCGGGTTCTTCCATGCCTATGCCAACCCGGTCCATGAACGGCGGGTCGAGGCGATCTTGCGTGAAGCCCTGCCGGCTCTCTCGGTGACGCTCGCCTCGGAGGTATGTCCGGAGGTCCGGGAATATGAGCGCTTCACCACGGCCAGCGTGAATGCCTATGTCCGCCCGCTGATGGAAGGCTATGTCGCGCGCCTCGACGGAATGCTGGCGGAGATCGGCATCGGCTGTTCGCTGCTGCTGATGACATCGGGCGGCGGGCTCACGACCGTCGAGACGGCGCGGCGCCAGCCCGTCCGGCTGGTCGAGTCCGGCCCTGCCGGCGGCGTGCTGCTGGCCCGCGACATCGCCGCGCGCGCCGGTCTCGACAAGGTGATGTCCTTCGACATGGGCGGCACCACGGCCAAGATCTGCTTCATCGAGAATCTCGAGCCCCGGCGCGCGCGGGAGTTCGAGATCGACCGCCAGGCGCGCTTCATGAAGGGCAGCGGCCTGCCGCTCCGCATCCCGGTGATCGAGATGGTGGAGATCGGGGCAGGCGGGGGCTCCATCGCGCGCGTGGACCGGCTGGGACGGATTGCCGTCGGTCCCGAGAGCGCGGGCGCGGAGCCCGGACCGGCAGGCTACGACCGCGGCGGCGCCGATGCGACGGTCACGGACGCCGACATCGTTCTCGGCCGCATCGACCCGGCGGGCTTCGCCGGCGGGCGCATCGAACTCCGCCCCAGGCTTTCGGCAGAGGCGGTCGGCGGCAGCGTGGGGGGACCGCTGGAGCTCGGGCCTTCGCAGGCGGCGCAGGGAATCGTCGAGATCGTCGATGAGAACATGTCGAACGCAGCGCGGGTGCTGGCCGTCGAGGAAGGCAAGGTCGCCTCGGAGCAGACCGTCATCGCCTTCGGCGGGGCAGCACCCCTCCATGCCTGCCGGATTGCGGAGAAGCTGGGGATCGAGAGGATCGTCGTGCCGGTCGATGCCGGGGTCGGTTCGGCCGTCGGGTTCCTCCGGGCGCCGGTCGCCTACGAGGTGGTGCGCAGCCTCAACATGCGCCTCTCGGCCCTCGACGCCGCGGCGGTGAACGAGCTCATGGCCGACATGCGCCGCGAAGCCCGCGCGGTCGTGGAGTCGGGAGCGTTCGGCGCGGCGCTCACCGAACGCCGGGTCGCCTATATGCGCTATCTCGGGCAGGGGCACGAGATCGCCGTGGCGGTGGAGGCCGAGCATCTGGGCCCCGATGACGGGCGCGCCTTGCAGGCGGCCTACGACCGGGAATATGAGCTGCTGTTCAAGCGGACCATACCCGATGCCGATGTCGAGGTGCTGTCCTGGGGCCTGACCGTTTCGACGGTGGAGACGATGCCCGGTCCCGACGACCGGGCGGAAATATCGGCCCCGGCGGAGCCGGCGGGCTGGCGGGACATTCACGACACGGAAGGCGGCGAGGCGGCCCGCGTGCCGCTCTACCGGCGTTCCGACCTGGCCGCCGGAACCGGGCTGGACGGCCCGGCGCTGATCGTGGAAGAACAGACTTCGACCTTCGTTTCCCGGGCGTTCAGGGCCTTGCTCGCGCCGGGAGGCAATATCGTGCTGGAACGACGGGCTTGAGGGACCGGGACATGACACACAGCGACGGACTCGATGTCATTACCAGGCAGGTGATGTGGAACCGCCTGATCTCGGTCGTCGAGGAGCAGGCGCAGACGCTGCTGAGAACGGCGTTCAGCCCCATCGTGCGCGAATGCGGCGACCTCTCGGCCGGCGTGTTCGACCTGAAGGGCCGGATGCTGGCCCAAGCGGTGACGGGCACGCCGGGCCATGTCAATTCCATGGCCGAGTCCGTGCAGCATTTCATCCGCCATTTCCCGATTGCGGAGATGAACGAGGGCGACATCTACATCACCAACGATCCCTGGCTCGGCACGGGACACCTCAACGACTTCGTGCTGACCACGCCCTGTTTCCGCCGGGGCCGGATCGTCGGCATGTTCTCCTGCACTTCGCACCTGACCGACATAGGCGGCATCGGCGTCGGCCCGGACGCGACGGACGTGCATATGGAAGGCCTCTATATCCCGATGCTGAAGCTGGCCGACCGGGGAAAGATCGACAACACCCTGATGGCGTTCGTCCGGCGCAACACCCGCGAGCCGGTGGAATGCGAGGGGGATGTCTATTCGCTCGCGGCGTGCAATGAGGTGGGCTGCATGCGCCTCGTCGAGATGATGGACGAGTTCGGGCTGGAGGACCTCGACGAGCTCGGCGAATACATCGTCTCCAGTTCCCGCCGCGCGGTGCTGGCGGAAGTCGCCGAATTGCCGAAGGGCAAATACCGCAATGCGATGACCCTGGACGGCTACGACCGGCCGATAGACCTGGTCGCCACGCTGGAGATCGGCGACGAGGGCATCCATGTCGATTACGACGGCACCTCGCCCATGTCGCGCTACGGCGTGAACGTGCCGATGGCCTACACCACGGCCTACACCAGCTTCGGGCTCGGCTGCGCGATCGCGCCGGGCGTTCCGAACAATGCGGGCTCGCTCTCCACCTTCCGGGTGACGGCTCCGGAGCGCTCCATCCTCAACGCGCCCTATCCGGCGGCGGTCTGCGCCCGGCACCTCATCGGGCAGCAGCTGCCCGACGTCGTGTTCGGCTGCCTCGAGAAGGTCGTGCCCGAGCGCGTGCCGGCGGAAGGCGCCTCGTCGCTCTGGAACATCACCTTCCGGGGCGAGGCCGAACGCGGCTCGAACGAGCGGAGCCTGTTCGCCTTCACCGCGGTGACGAACGGAGGCACCGGCGCGCGGGGCGTGAAGGACGGCCTGAACGGCACCGCTTATCCGAGCGGGGTCAAGGGCACGCCGGTCGAAATCGTCGAGACGATGACGCCGGTGCTGTTCCGCCGCAAGGAGTTGCGCACCGACTCCGCCGGGCCCGGGACCTGGCGCGGCGGGGCGGGGCAGGTGATCGAGCTCGAGTCGGCGGACGGCAGGGATATGGAA
>JAJECZ010000263.1 GCA_022821735.1 Alphaproteobacteria bacterium
GGTAACGTCAAGAGTTATGTGTCAGGGAGAAGGGGGAAGAGGTTCCCTGAGATTTGTTTTGGTGGATGAAGACGGCGAAGAGGATGCGGTCCATGGAGGTTCGGTCCTGGAAGGTACCCATGGGCCTGGTTCTGCGCCGGACTTCTCGGAAGCGTCGTTCGATAGCGTTTGTGGTCCTGACCTGCTTTCGTTCGGCGAGTGTCTTGTATCGGAAGCATGTGAGCAGGTCGTCGAGGTCGTTTCGCAGGCAGGCGACGGCCTTTGGGTAGGCGTGCTCCCAGGCATCTGCGAAGCGGCGGGCGGCTGAGAGCGCCCTGGGTCTGTTGGGGGCGTTCATGATGTCGTGGAGGCCGGCCTTGACGGCGTCGCGGTCTGGTTTGCGGACCTTGTCGAGGACGTTTCTGATCTTGTGCGCCCAGGGGCTGTTGAAGAACCCGGTTTTGGGGGCCGGCGTGTGCCGGTTCACGCGGCTGCAACTGCCGCGAGCTTATTTCGGGAGACGTTGCCGCGATGGGCCCGTGGCAGGCCTTGAGCGGCGATCTGGGCGATCCAGGTGCCCGACAGAACGACCAAGAGGGCGGCGCCGAGCCGCTTGAGGTTGATGGCCGCCGCCGTCAGGTAGGCCTGGATCTTCATATTGTCGAGGCCGCGCCGGACAGCTCGGCCCAACCCGTGCCAGGTCTTGGCCTCGCCATGGAAGCCCTCCGACCGCCAGCGATGGCGTTGGTAGAGCCGCCGATCATCCGCGCTCCAGCGTACGCGCCGGCGCCGCGCGCGGAGCAGCGCCGGATAATCGTCGCCGATCACGACCGCCTTGTTGACGCGTCCCTTCGACAGACAGTCGCCCTTGAGCGTACAGCGCGCACAGTCCCTCGCCCTGGAGTAGAAGAAACGGCCGTGCTTGAAGCGCGGCCCCGGTCGCAGAACCTTCCCCCGCGGACACTTCACGATGTCGTGCCGGGCGTCGTAGCGGAAGCGGCGCAAGGGCACGCGGCTCTTGATCGGTTCCCTCTTCGCCGGGATCAGCGGATCGATCCTGCGCCGCTCAAGCCCGCCGTAGACCTTGGCGTAGGCGTAGCCGGCATCGGCCGTCACCATTCCGATCCCGCGACCCGAGATCCTGCGAACTTCGTCGACCTGAGCCTCGATCAGATCGCCCTCGTTCACCTCCCCCGTCGTCACCGCGACGTCGAGCACCACGCCCCTTTCGTCGTCGACTGCCGTGTGCTGCTTGTAGCAGGGCTCGAGACGCCGGTTGCGCGCCGTGGTCGCCATGCTCGCATCCGGATCGGTGCGGCTCACCTTCTTATACTTGCCGCTCTGCCGGCCCTTCTTCTCCGCCTCGACCCCCTCCTCACCGAGGTTCTCCGCCATCACCTCGTCAGCATGACGCTCGACCAGGCTCTCCCAGCTGACATCGGCGCGGATCAGCGAGGCGTCGACATGCACCACCTCGGCCGTCGCAATCTTCGCCTCCAGACAAGCTGTCACCGTGCGCCGGAAGATCGTCCGGAAGCGCGCCTCGCCCCAGCGCTGGCGGATGCGCGTCAGGCTCGAATGGTCGGGCAGACGCTCGTGCAGCCCGTAGCCGATGAACCAGCGGATTGCGATGTTGACCTGCGCCTCCCGCAGCAGCCTGCGGTCGTGCACGATCCCGAGCAGCAGACCGGCCAGCATCAGCCGCACCGCAACCTCCGGGTCGATGCCCGGCCGCCCGTTGTCCGTGCAATAGCAATCCGCCACTTCCTCGCGCAGCCAGCCAAGATCGAGAACACGGTCTACGCGCGCCAGGACATGATCCTCGGGCACCAGCTGTTCCAGCGAGCCCGTGATGAACAGCTCCAACTGATCGCGGCTCTTGTGACCCAACATCTCGTGGTCCCCTCAGATCGAACACAAGATATGGAAGCAGTGAGTCACGGACGCCATGCTTTTTCAACAGCCCCGCCCAGCAGCGCTGGACGGCGATGCCGGGATAGACGGTGGGCAGGGCGGCGAGGAGGCCCTGGCCGCCGTCGGCACAGATCACCTCGAGGCCCTCTCCGGTGAGCCCGCGGCGGTACAGGTCGGAGAGGAACCCTTCCCACGCCGCGGCGCTCTCGCCGGCCGCCAGGCGGAAGTCGATGACCTCCTTCTTGCCGTCGGCGCGGATGCCCAGCGCCACCAGGACGGGACGCCTCAGCGCGCCGGCGCCGGTCTTGCGGGCCAGCACCACGCCGTCGAGCATCAGCGCCTTGTAGCGGGTGCCAAGCGGGCGTCCGTGGAAGGCCGCCACCGCCGCGTCCAGGGTCCTGGCGATGCGGCTCACGGTCGAGGCCGAGACCGGACGCCCGAGCAGGGCGAGCAGAACCTCGCCCACCTTGCGGGTACTGAGCCCGAGCACGAAGCCGGCGAGGATGGCGCGATCGATCTCCGGCCCGCGCCTGGCATAGCTCCTCAGCACCCCGGTCGGACAGAAGCGCCGGGTGCGCGGTACGCTGAGTTCGATCGCGCCGAGCTCGGTCAACAGATGACGCCGATAGAAGCCGTTGCGCCGGTTGCGCATGGCGCTGCCGTCGAGGCTGTCGAGCCAGCAATCGACCGCTTCGCTCATCCGGCCCTCGATGATCTCGGCCAGCGCAAGGCGGCCCAGCGGGCGGTAGCCCTCGCCCCATTCAAGCCCATCGGCTTGCATCTCCTTCACCAGCGCAAAGGCCATCGGTAAACTCTCAATCGTCGCAGCTCGCTGTGGCATCGGGGTGCTCCTGATCGTGGCTCTTCCATAACCACAGGGAGTACCCCCTTCCCCGATGACACATAAACTCGTACGTCACCCGCGCGCGGCGGTTCTTGTGGCGGCGGAGTTCTCCACGCTACCGTATCGCGGCCTGGATCGATTGCGGCCGCAAGGGGGGACCGAGATGGACGAACGCATGAAGACGCACGGCGACTTCGGGTGGTGCGACCTGATGAC
>JAJECZ010000067.1 GCA_022821735.1 Alphaproteobacteria bacterium
GACGACGCCGACGATGATGCCGCCGACGATCACGCCGACAATCGAGTCGAGCCCGCCCAGGATCACCACCGGAAACACCTTGAGGCCGATGATCGCAAGCTGCGTATCGACGCCGAGCAGGCTGCCCCAGATGACGCCGCCAAGCGCCGCCACCACGCCCGCCATCACCCAGGCGAGCGCGAAATAGCGCTGCACGTTGATGCCCATGGCCATCGACACCTGGTGGCTGTCGGCGACCGCGCGCATGGCCACGCCCTTGCGGCTCTTGAGGAAGAACCAGCCGAAGCCGAGCAGGAAGAGGACCGCCGCGACGGCGCCCAGCAGGTGGATCGGGTTCAGGTAGATGAAATGGTCGCCGATGATGATCGGCGCATCGTCGATGGGCAGGTTGAGCGGGCGCGTCTCGGCGCCGAAGAAGAACGGGCCCGCGCCCCTCAACAGCGCGGCGAGGCCGATGGTCGCCATGATGATCGCAACGACCGGCCGCCCGATCATCGGACGCAGCACCGTGCGCTCGAGCCCGACATTGAAGAGCACCATGAAGCCGACCGAGAGCGAGATCGCCAGCCAGAGCGGTATGCCGTAGGAGGCCGCGCAGGCGCCGACGATGATGCCCGCGATCATGACGAACTCGCCCTGGGCGAAGTTGATCGCGTCGGTGGACTTGTAGATCAGCACGAAGCCCAGCGCGATCAGCGAATACATCAGCCCGATCAGGACGCCGGAGACCAGCAGCTCCAGGAAGAAGCCCCAATTGAAGTCTGCCATGGGGGATGCGCTCCTCTCAGGCCGCGTCTTGGATTTGCATGCGATTGTCGATGAACGCCTCCCGGCCGTCCTCGAAGGTGACGGCCGTGCGCAGCTCGACGGAAGTCCCGCCGGAATAGAACGCCTCGATCACATCGGCGTATTTGTCGGCGATAAAGGACCGGCGCAGTTTCCGCGTCCGTGTAATCTCCGCATCGTCCGCGTCGAGGTCCTTGCCGAGCAGCAGGAAACGCTTCACGCGGCTCGCCTCGGGAAGGCCTCGGTTGATCCGCTCGATCTCGCTGCGGATGAGTTCGTAAGTCTCCGGCTTCTGGCTGAGGTCCATGTAGTTGGTGTAGGCAAGCGCCTGGCGCTCCGCCCAGTTGCCGACCGTATTGAGGTCGATGGCCACCATCGTGCAGATGAACGGGCGCTTGTCGCCGAACGACACCGCCTCGCTGATATAGGGCGAGAATTTCAGCTTGTTCTCGATGAACTGCGGCGCATAGGCGGAGCCGTCCGAGAGTTGGCCCACATCCTTTGCCCTGTCGATCACGACGATGTGGCCGCGGTCGTCCATGAGGCCGGCGTCGCCGGTGCGGAACCAGCCCTCCTCGTCGAACGCCTCCTGCGTTGCGTCGTCGGCCTTGTAGTAGCCATTGAACACGCCGGGGCTCTTGACGAGAATCTCGCCGGTGTCGGCGATGCGCACCGTGACCCCGTCGCAGACCGGTCCCACCGTGTCCGGATTGGCCTGCCCGTCCGGCTGCACGGAGATCACGCCGGTGACTTCGGTCGAGCCGTAAACCTGTTTCAGGTTAACGCCGAAGGACCGGAAAAAGCGGAAGGTATCGGGCCCGAGCGGCGCGCCGCCGGTCAGCGCCCAGCGCGTGCGCCGGAAGCCGAGCTGGTCCCGCACCGGCCCATAGACCAGGAATTCGCCGAGCCGGTACCGCAGGCGGAGGCCCGAAGGGATTTCCCTGCCCTCGACCCGGCAGGTCTCGACCTGCTCGGCGACGTTCCGGAAATATCCGAACACCCGGCGCTTCAGGGCAGACGAGTCGTTGGCGCGCACGAGGATGTCGGAGAGCATCGTCTCCCACATGCGCGGCGGCGCGATGATTCCCATGGGGCTCAGTTCGCGGAGGTCCCGGCGGAGGGTCTCCGGGCTCTCCGGACAGTTGATCGCCGAGCCCACCATCAGCGCGGCGCAAAGCCCGTAGAGCGAATCGCCGACCCAGGCCATCGGCAGATAGGCCAGGTAGTCGTCGCCCTCGCGCACATCCTCCGCCTTGCAGTAGATCTCCGCCGTCCGGACAAGATTCTCATGGCTCAGCAGGACGCCCTTCGGCCTTCCGGTCGTGCCGGACGTGTAGCAGACGATGGCGATGTCCTCGGGCTTCACTTCCCCGCAAAGCGCCTCGAAATCGCCATCCGCCGCCCTGCCTTCCGCCTGCAGATCCGCAAACGAGACCAGGATGTCCTCGTCGTAATCCATCATGCCGCGCGGGTCGGAATAAACGACCAGCTCCAGCGCCGGCAGTTCTTCCCGGATCGAAAGAATCTTGTCGGCCTGTTCCTGGTCCTCGGCAACGACGACCTTCGCCTCGGCATGGTGGAGGACGAAGGAGAGTTCGCGCGCGATCGAATCCTGATAGACCGGCACCGCCGAGCCGCCGAGGCACATCGCGGCCAGTTGCGCCCAGTAGAGATGCGGGCGGTTGTCGCCGATCACGGCGAGCTTGTCGCCCTTGCCGAAACCGCGCGCCCTGAGCCCCAGGGCGCAGGCGCGTACATTTTCCTCGTAGCCCCGCCAGTCCCAGGTTTCCCAGATGCCGTACAGTTTCTCGCGGATCGCCGGCTTGTCCGGGCGCGTGTCGACATTGTCGAGCAACAGCGCCGGAACGGTTCGCATGTCGGCCATGACCTCGCCCTCCCTAATGCGCGGTGCCGAGATAAGCCTGGATCACCTTCGGGTCCGCGCGGACTTCGTCGGGCGTGCCCTCGGAAATCTTTTCTCCCATATCGAGTACGGCGACGCGATCCGAGATATCCATCACCACGCCCATATCGTGCTCGATCAGCACAATGGTCGTGCCCCACTCGGCAGCGACATCGAGGACATAGCGCACCATGTCCTCCTTCTCTTCCTGGTTCATGCCCGCCATCGGCTCGTCCAGCAGCAGCAGGGTCGGGTCCGACGCCAGCGCCCGGCCGAGTTCCACCCGCTTCTGGAGGCCGTAGGCAAGCGCGCCGGCCGGCGTCTTGCGCAGGTCCGAGAGCTTCAGGAAGTCGATGATCTCCTCGCAGCGCCGGCGGTGGCGGATTTCCTCCCTCTGCGCAGGACCCCAGTAGAGAAGCGAAGAAAACACGCCGGACTTGAGCCGCACATGCCGGCCGAGCATCAGGTTGTCGAGCACCGTCAGGCCGCGGAACAGGGCGATGTTCTGGAAGGTCCGCGCAATGCCGAGTTCGGCGATCTCGTTCGGCTTCATCCGGCCGATGTCCCTGTCCCGGAACAGGATCGCGCCCTCGTCCGGCTTGTAGAAGCCGGATACCATGTTGAGCAATGTGGTCTTGCCCGCGCCGTTGGGGCCGATGATGGCGAAGATCTCGCCCTTCCTGACGGCGGTGGAGACGCCCGCAACGGCGCGGACGCCGCCGAAGTTCTTGCTCACCCCTTCGACCGACAGGGCCGGGCCGTCGTCCGGCCCTCCGTTTATGCCGTCTGGCATCCTCCCCCCTTGCCGACTCGTATCTGTCGCACGAACGCTAGACAGTTCCAGCGCAAACCGGAAGACAAAAAAATCTCGGCCCGCTTCGGGAGAACGGCGGCCGTTCAGCCCAGACGGCGCCGGTAGAGGGCGAACAGGCGCTCCCAGTGCCGTTCGGCCGCCGGCAGGTCGTAACACCAGCGTTCCGGAAAGGCAAAGCCGTGATGCACGCCCGGATAGATCTCCAGTTCGCCCGGGGTGCCCGAAGCATCGAACAGCCCCCTGAGCTCCGCCACCATGTCGAGCGGTGCCAAGTCGTCATGCTCGGCGCAGGCGATGTAGAGTTCGCCCTTCGCGCGGCCCAGCGACAGGTGCGGGCTCTCCTCGGCATCGGAAACCAGCCAGGTGCCGTAGAAGGACGCAGCAGCAGCGACCCGGTCCGGGTAGCGGGCCGCGGCGGCAAGCGCATAGGGGCCGCTCATGCAATAGCCGTGCGCGCCCACCGGGCCGGGGGCAGCGCCCGCCTGCCCGTCGAGCCACGCCAGCATGTCACCCACATCCTCCATGACCGGAGGGATCGTCATGCGCGTGCGGACCGCCCGCATGGCGGTATGGTCGGCGCTGCCGGCCGTCAGCACGTCCGGGCCGTATTTCGTGTCCCGCCCGGCGCGGCAATAGAGATTCGGCAGCAGCACGAAATAGCCGACCGACGCCAGCCGCCGGGCCATTTGATACAGCTCCTCGCGGATGCCGGGCGCATCCATCAGGAACAGCACGGGCGGGAACGGCCCGCCCCGCTCCGGACGGCAGGTGAAGGTTTCCATCGCACCCGCGCGCGTTTCGATATCTGTGATCGCCTCGATCATGGCGGTCCCTCTCCCTCCGGTCCCGCCGCACTATACAGCGGCGGGGAAATGGGCCACCATTTTCTCGGGAACCGGACCGGAGGAGCGCCCGATGCACGCCTCGGATATCGTCTTCGCCCTCAAGGAGGCCGCGGAAGGCCCGCATGCGCTCCAGAATGTCCGCCGCGTGCTGAACGACTGGCGCGAGCGCATCGACGAGATTGCGGCGGCGCTCGACTTCATTCCCGGCACTGACGGCAACGCCAACCAGGCCTTCTACCGCACGCCGGAGCTCAGCGTTCTCAAGGTGCTTTTCCCCTCCGGCCGGCGGACGCCGCCGCACGACCACGGCTCCTGGGCGGCGATCCTGGTGCTTTCGGGCTCGGAAAAGAACACGATCTACCGCCGCGGCGATGACGGCCTCGAATACGCGAACGAAGCGGTGCTGACGCCGGGCGCCATCCTTACCATGCCGGCCGACGCCGCGCATGTGGCCGAATGCCTGGGAGGGGAACCGGCAATCGGGCTGCATGTCTATGGCGGCGATGTGCTGGGCGTCGAGCGCAGCATGTGGGACCCGGAGACGCTCGAAGAACACCCGCTCAAGTGGGACCATTACGAGATTCTGGCGCGAAAGGCGTCCGATGCCGGCAAGCCGCCGCTGACCTGACACGCGCTTTCCGCGCCAGTTCCAATTTCCATTTCCTGTGCAGAAGGAGAGCCGTGCCCATGGCTGAAACCGGCAAACCCGCCCCGGCGTTCCGGGTCGTCAACCAGGACGGCGCGCCCGTCGGCCTGGAGGACTTCGCCGGGCGAAACGTGCTGATCTGGTGGTATCCGAAGGCCGACACGCGCGGTTGAACCATCGAAGGCAACGGGTTCCGTGACCGAATCCAGGACTTCGAGGCAAAGAACACGGCAATTGTCGGGTGCAGTTTCGACACACCGGAAGACAACAAAGCCTTTCGGGACAAGGGCTCCTTCCCCTTCGACCTGCTGAGCGACACCGACAAGGCCATGTCGATCGCTTACGGCGCGGCGGCGGACGCAGATGCCGAACGGCCGAAACGCATCTCGGTGCTGATCGGCCCGGACGGGACGGTCGTGAAGCGCTACGACGCGGTGACGCCCGCCGACCATCCGGACGAGGTGCTCGCCGACCTGGGCTGACCGGCGCGCTCGTTAGTCCAGGATGAAATGCGGGACGAAACAGGCGTCGTCTGTGGTGACGGCGCCTTCGTCTTCGCGAATGCACATCCCTGCCGGCTCGCTCGCCACCAGCCAGACGCCGCACATCGGCCGCCGGCCGTCGAATGACGGCAGCGGCGCCAGCGCCTGGCGCACGAACCCCTCGGCGCCATACGGCCCGTCGAGGCCCGTGGACGCCCGTCCGTTTTCGACGAAGGTGATGTTCGCGCCTTCCCGGGACAGCAACGGCTTGCGGACATAGCGCCCGCCGAGGGACGCCGCCTTCGGGTCGTCCTCGAAGAAGGCCGGCAGCAGGTTCGGGTGGCCCTCGAACATCTCCCACAGCAGCGCCAGTAGGCCCTTGTTGGACAGCACCGCCTTCCAGCCGGGCTCGATGAACTGCGTGCCCGAGCCGGGAATGCGGCTGCCGAACTCCTCCTCCATCAGCCATTCCCACGGATACAGCTTGAAGAGCCAGCGGACCGGTTCGTCGTCTAGATCGGTGAAGCGTCCGTCCTCCGCAAGGCCGATTTCCTCGATGAACATCCGATGCGTGGCCAGCCCCGCCTGCCGCGCGCAGTCCTCCAGATATTCGATGGTGCCGAGATCCTCGTCGGTATCGCGGGCGCAGGCGAGATGCAGCGGTCCCTCGACGCCGAAACGGCCGAGTGCATCCACCAGTCGTTCGTGAAGCGAGTTGAACTGGTCGGCCCCCTCGGGAATGAGGCCCTGCTCCATCGCCTGTTCAAGCCACACCCACTGGAAGATGGCGCTCTCATAGAGCGACGTCGGCGTGTCCGCATTGTATTCGTAGAGCTTCGCTGGCCCGTTCCCGTCATAGCGGAAGTCCATGCGCCCGTAGAGGTTCCGTTCGCGGTTCCGCCAGCTGTCGGCTACATAGCCCCGGAACATCTCCGGGATCGCCAGCCGCTTCAGCACCTCCTCGTCGGCCACGGCCCGCTCGACGACCTCGAAGCACATCTGCTCCAGCTCTTCCGCCGGGTCTTCGAGGTCGCCCTCGATTTCCCGGAGCGTGAAGCGGTAGGTGTGCGTCTCGTCCCAATAGCGCTCGCCGTCGGGCGTGTGGAAGGTGAACCCGTGCTCCTCCGCGACCTCGCGCCAATTGTCGCGCGGCCTGACCGGCAGGCGCTCCATCAGGCGCCGGCGCCGAATCCCGTGGCGCGCGCACGCGCGCCGAAGCCGCCCCGCTGTTGCGTGTAGAGCTTCTGGGCAGGACGCCCGGCGGCGCGTTCGGCCACCTGCGTGCGCCCGATCGCGCCGCCGACGGAGCGGTTGTTCGCCGTGCGGAAATTCTTGCCGTCGTCCCCCGAGCGGTAGAGCGGCTGCGTGTGCGCCCGGCCGCCCATCATCTGCCCCATCATGAAACCCGCCATGAGCGGCATGAACACGCTGCCGCCGGTATTGGTCCTGTAGGGCGAGACCTCGCAGCCCTCGGCACCGAAATCGGCCTCGCAATCGGCGCGCGAGGTGTATTTGGGCGCAACCTCAGCATGCTGCGCCTTCGCTGCATCGAACTCGCCATAGCACTGCTCGGCCGTGATGCCCTGCTCGGCGATGCACTGCTCCACCGTCTCGAAGATCGCCGCGTCCGTCTTGGGCTCCTCGCAGGCGCTAAGGGTGAGCGCCGAGGTTCCCATCATGACCAGGGCGATCCGGCTCGAGCGTTTCATGGCAGGGCCTCCTTATGAGCAAAGACGTTCAGCGGGCGAGGCGCATCTCGACCAGATTGGCGAAATAGCTCGACCCGACGGGCAGCACCTCGTCGTTAAAGTCGTAGCGCGGATGATGCAGCCCGGGGTCCTCGCCGGTCACGCCGCCGCCGAGCCAGATATAGGCCCCCGGCCGCTCGAGCAGCATGTAGGAGAAGTCCTCGCCGCCCATCACCGGCGGCACGGTGCTGTCCACCTTTGCCTCGCCGACGGTCGCGGCGGCGGCGGCGGCGGCAAAGCCGGTCTCGCGCTCATGGTTGACGGTCGGCGGATAGCCGCGGTCATAGTTGAAGTCCGCGCTTCCGCCCATTGCCGCCGCCACTGCCTCGGCGATGCGCGTCATGCCCGCTTCCATGGCGTCGCGCATATCGGGGTCGAAGGTCCGTACCGTGCCGTCGAGCGAAGCCGTGTCCGGGATCACGTTGAAGGCCGTGCCGGCGTGGAACATGGTCGTGCTGATGACCGCCGACTTGATCGGATCGGCGGTGCGCGACACCAGGGTCTGCCAGGTCGTGACGATCTGCGCGCCGATGGCCACCGGATCGACGGAGAGATGCGGCATGGCGGCGTGCCCGCCCTTGCCCTGGACGGTCAGCGAGAAACGGTCCGCCGCCGCCATCATCGGCCCCGGAACGACGCCGATGGTGCCGGCCGGAAGCATGGGCGCATTGTGCAGGCCGTAGACCTCGTCGCAGGGGAAGCGGTCGAACAGCCCCTCCTCGACCATCTTGAGCCCGCCGGCGCCGCCTTCCTCCGCCGGCTGGAAGATGAGGTGCACGGTGCCGTCGAAGTTCCGCGTCTCGGCGAGGTATTTGGCCGCGCCCAGCAGCATGGTGGTGTGGCCGTCATGTCCGCAGGCGTGCATTCGACCGGCATGGACCGACTTCCAGGGGGAATCGTTCTCCTCGTCCATGGGCAGGCAGTCCATGTCGGCGCGCAGGCCGATGGTGCGCCCGGAAGACCCGTTGCCCCTAATGACGCCGACCAGCCCGGTCCCGGCGATGTTCCGCGTCACCTCGACCCCCCAGCTCGCCAGGCGTTCAGCGACCAGGTCCGAGGTGCGGTGCTCCTCGTAGCCGAGCTCGGGGTGCATGTGGAAGTCGCGCCGCCATTCGGTCAGGTGCTCGTGGTCGGCGGCAATGGAATTGACGATCGGCATGGGTCCTCCTCAAACCTCCCTGGCTGCGTCCGTCCGCGACGGAGCCGCAACGGCTGATACATTTTCCGTCTCGAGTTCCTGTTCGATAGCCGCAATCGCAGCTGCCTGTCCGGGCGCTGGCGGGGTCGGCGGCCGCCATTCCAGACTATCGAAAACTCCGCAATGGGGACAGGTGCCACTCCATTCAGGCGACATGGCGCTGCACGCCCGGCAGAACCAGGCCGGGTCCCCCGGCGCCTGTCTTGCCCTTGCCAGCCAGTTCCGGGCGCCTTCCGTGTCGCCTTCTCCGAGCGCGATGCTCGCCATCTGGCGGCAGATGCGCGCGGACGCCCCCTCGCCGGCAAGCGGCTCGACCAGCTTGCGGGCCTCCGCCTGCCGTCCGGCGGCCAGCGCCAGATCCGCCAGCAACGAGCGTGTCTCGGGGCGCCCGGTATCGCCCTTCAACAGGCGCTGGCCCTGAGTAAACCGCACAGTCGGCGTCAGGCGGTCCCACAGCCCGTCCAGCGCTTCGGCCAGCATCGGGTGGGGGGCCTTCGTCCAGCCGTCGCGCAGCATCTTCTCCGCCCGGCTCCCGTGGCCGGCGGCGCCCTCCAGACGCGCCAGCCGGGCCGCCGCCGCAGGAAAGGCGGCATCGAGTTTCCAGGCGGAGCGGGCATGGTTCAAAGCTGCGGCACTGTCTCCGCGCTCCTCGGCGAGACGGGACCTTTCCACGGCGACGACCGCGCGCCGGCGTCTCAGGTCCTCTCCCCGGACGAGTTTCCTGCCGGCCAGCGCCTCCAGCGCCGCCGACGCGCCGTCCCAGTCGCCGTTCGCCGCCCGGAGGTCGAACAGCGCCTCCAGGACCCAGGGCGTGCCCGGCCGCGCCTTCTGCGCACGCGCCGCAATTGCAAGCGCCTCTTCGCGGTCGCCGGCCCGATCGGCCTGCGCCATCAGGCCGCGCAACCCCAGCAGGCTGGTTTCCGGCTCGTCCACCATCGCCTGGAAAAATCGTTGGGCCGCG
>JAJECZ010000200.1 GCA_022821735.1 Alphaproteobacteria bacterium
ACATCGACCTTATGCGCTGCGCCCATCTTCTTCCTCCCTGCCGTCTCTCTCCGCCTCAAAGCACGCGGATCATGTTCTTCATGCCGCTCGCCTGATGCCCGAGGACATGGCAATGAAACAGCCAGTCGCCGGGATTGTCAGCAACGAAGGCGATTTCCACCCGCTCGCGCGGGTCCAGCATTACGGTGTCCCGCCATTCCCGGTGCGCCGTCGGCCTGCCGTTGCGGGTGAGGATGCGGAAGGCATGGCCGTGCAGGTGCATCGGGTGATGCCAGGCGGTGGCATTGGTCATCGCGATCACGCAGCTCTGGCCGCGCCGAAGCGTCGCGATCGGTTCCAGGGGCCCCGGAGGAGCCGCTGCACCGTTGACGAACCAGAACGAGCGCGGTCCGACCGGGCCCATGCTGCCGCCCATCTCGGCCATGATCGCCCCACCCATTGCGCCGCCGGTGAACATCATCTCATGGCGGACCGCATCCCCAACCTCCGGCTCGGCCAACGGGTTGGGCGGCAGGGCGAGCGGCCAGTCGGGCGGCTCTCTGCGCAGCGGCTCGGCCGTATAGGCGAGGTCGAGCAGGCGGTATTCCCGGTTGCGGTAGAAGGCATCGACCACGGGCGTCTTCGCCCCCGGCTCCGCGGCCATGTCGAGGACGATGTCGGCGCGCATGCCGGGGCCGAGCACGACCTGGCCGCCCTCGGGCGCATGGGGCGCGACCGGGTGGCCGTCGAGGGCCACGACCTGCGGCCTGTGGTTCTGGAACTCAAGCCCGAATGTCCGCGCATTTGCGGTGTTGACGAGGCGCAGGCGGATGCGCTCGCCCGGGCGCACCGCGAACTCACCCGGACTCGAACCGTTGACGGTGGCCCAATTGCCGAGCCGTCCGGCATGGCTCATGTCGTGCGGGGCCTCGAAGGCGCCGGCAAGCTCGGCGTCTTGCGTCATCCGCCAGTCGTCCAGCACCCAGGTGACATCCCGGTCCACCCGAAGTACCGGTTCCCGCTCCTCCACGATCAGCACGCCGTAAAGGCCGCGCGCCACCTGTTCGAGGCTGTTCGAGTGCGGGTGGTACCAGAAGGTGCCGGCATCGACGGCATCGAACTCGTAGGCGAAGGTCTCGCCGGGACGGACCGGCGGCTGCGTCACGTCCGGCACGCCGTCCATGGCGTTGGGCAGCCGGAGCCCGTGCCAGTGGATTGTGGTGTCTTCGTCGAGGCCGTTGTCGAGCACGACCCGCAGACGGTCGCCCTGGCGCACGCGGATTTCGGGTCCGGGCACGCTGCCGCCGTAGCACCAGACCGCCGTTTCGCCGTAAGGCTCGGAGACGAGGCGGACGGACGCGGGCGCGGCCCGCAGCCGCATTTCCGTTACTCCCGCCGCCCGGACCCGGCCGAAGGGGGCGAGCGCAAGCCCCGCCCCCGCCGATGCGAGAAACGCGCGGCGCGTCATCGCTGGCACGGGCAATCCGGACATGGAGGACTCGCCTGGAACTCTGGCGCGCCCGGCACGACTCGAACGTGCGACCTTCTGCTCCGGAGGCAGACGCTCTATCCGACTGAGCTACGGGCGCTTGCGCCGAGAGACCATAGATGCACGGCCTTCGCTGTCAACCGGAATGCCCGGCCGCCTCGGGACAAATCGCCATTCAACCGAGATAGGCGCCGTCGCGCGCAACCAGCCGGCCGGCCTTGAACACCAGCCCGCGCGGCGGGTGCTGGGCGACCGCCTCCGCCAGCGTTTCGGCATGAACGGTAAACAGGTCGGCCGGCGCCCCGACGGCGATACCGCGGTCGTCACGGCCGAAAATCCGGCGCGGAGCGGCTGCGGCGCAGTCGAAGGCTATGGCGAGGTCGCCGTCGGCGCGGAAGCCCGAGCGCCATGACAGCAGCATGGCGCGGATCAGCAGGTCCCCGTTGCCGTAAGGGCCCCACGTATCGCGCACATCGTCATTGCCGACGAACACCTCGACCCCGCGTTCGCGGAGCTTCTTCACCGGCGGCAGCGGGAAGGCCCCGCCTCCGTGGGTGGCGAGCGACATGCCCGTCCCGGCCATGGCGGCGGCCAGGCGCTCGAAGACATCCTCCGCGCAGGCCCCGAGGCAGAAGCCGTGGCTGACGGTGACACGGCCCTCCAGGCCGGCCGCGCGGGTGCGCTCGGCCAGGGCCCCGATTTCCCGCAAACCCGCTTCGCCCGGGTCGTGGATATGGATGTCGATGCCCCTGTCATGCTTCCCGGCCAGCCGGAAAAGCAGGTCCAGCTGGCCGTCCAGGTCCCCGTCCTGGCCGATGGGGTCGATGCCGCCCACAAGGTCCGCGCCCATCGCCAGCGCCTCGTCCATCAGCTCGTAACTGCCGGGCGCGGCAAGCACGCCATATTGCGGGAAGGCGACGACCTGGAAGTCGGCGGCGTGCGAGAATGCGGCCTTGACCTCGAACAGGGCCTCGACATGCCGGATGCCGATATCGGGTCCGATATCCGCATGGCTGCGGAACGCGGTCGTGCCGAGCGCGACGGCCTGCCGGACGAGGTTCGATGCCCGCTCTGCCGGCGGCGGCAGGGCCGCGCGCAGGCCGCGCTCGGTCGCGATCCGGCTTGCCCGGCCCGGCTCGGCGGGATGGGGCATCCAGGGAAGGCCTGTCAGCGTCTTGTCGAGATGCACATGCCCGTCCGTCATGCCGGGAAGGGCAAGCAGGCCGCCGCCGTCGAGGCGCCCGGCGCCCGCCGGGTCGAGGCCGGGTCCGATCGCTTCGATCGCGCCGCCGGCCATGCGGATATCCGCCTTGCTCCCGTCTGCAAGACGCACATTTGTCAGCAGGGTCGTTCCGTCCTTCATGGCTGCCGCCTCCCCGTTTCCGCCGTCCCGGACACCCGTCAGAGGGCCTGCTATCGTCCGGCATTTCAAGGGGAAAGGGCCGGCAATGGGCGCCGTGTCGAAAATTTCGAGCCATTACTCGCAAGGCGGCCTGCTTGCGCGGCTGGAGGCGAGCTTGCGCGAGGACGGAGTCGATCCGGCGAGCCCCACCCTGGAAGAGCTTGCGCCCTACGACCATTTCCACGGCCGCGGTCTGGAAGCGACCGAAGACATGGCGAACCGCCTTCCGGTCTCTGCGGGGGACCGAATTCTGGATATCGGCAGCGGCCTCGGCGGCCCGGCGCGCTACATGGCGCGGCGGTTCGGCTGCCAGGTCAGCGGGATCGACCTGACGGCGGAGTTCTGCGAGGTCGCGCGGCTCCTGACCGCACGGCTCGGGCTGGAAGACCGCGTGTCGTTCGACGAGGGCGATGCGCTGGCGATGCCGTTCGAGGACGGGGCGTTCGACGGCGCCTACTCCATGAATGTCTCCATGAACATCGCCGACAAGCGCGCCTTCTACCGGGAGGTCCGCCGCGTGCTGAGGCCCGGCGCATGGCTCTGCCTGTCCGAGGTCGCACAAGGGCCGGGCGGCGAACCGGAATACCCGCTGCCCTGGGCGGCGACCGCTTCGTCGAGCTTCCTCGCCACGCCGGAGGCCACCTGCGCGGACCTTGAGGCCGCGGGGTTCAGGATCGAGCGCCTGCGGGACACGAGCGGGGAAGCGCGCGACTTCGCCGCCCGCTCGCGCGCCATCGTCGAGGCGGGCGGAAAACCGCCGCACCGCGCCGTCATGCTGGCGCTCGGCGAACGCGCCCGCGAAGCGGTGGCAAACAACGGGCGGGCGTCGAGAGACCGGTGCACGGTGCCGATAGAGATTGTTTGCCGGAAGGTGCGCGTGCGAGCCGGCCCGGAATCGCTGCTTTCGTCGCCGCCGTAAATCGGCACTAGAACATGACGGCCCATGCGAGGGTTCCCAATCCTGCCAGAACCGCCAAGAACAACCAGAAGGCGACGGCGCGGATGACGCGGTCGTCGTGCTTCGTCTCGAGGAACGCCTCCCGGAGCGCCCGGTCGCTTCGTTTGTTCCTCGAGTCCTTCATCGTCCACCTCCGAAATGTGCGCCCCGGAGGCACCGCGATTGGGGGCCACGGCAATCCTCCGGGGCGCTGCCGTCCAGTACCCAAGCGCCTGCTGGACGGCGTTCCTTATGCAATTGGGCGCCCCGGGGGAGGAGGGGAGGAGCGGCCTTCCCCCGGGGCGCCGCCGGCCTGCGGTTTCTGGGAGACGAGAAACCGCCCACCCTCAGGCCGGCGTTCTTCCGCTTGCGGGCGCCGGACCCGCCGACGAAGTTGACCGGACGGTCTTCGGGACCGGTGTCGGCATCCTGAGAAAGATCGAGTTCACCGGTTCACCTTTTGCTCAAACACACAGACGCGCCCTTGGCCGTGGTGAGCAATTCAGATAAGTGGGCGCGGAAAGTTTGTGAAATACAAAGATTGAATGGGTTGGCCTCCAATTCTGTTATACGAGACCCGTTACCTTTGAGGTGTTTCCTGCGTGCTCCGGACCTCGATCCGGGGCCCGCTCCACGCTTGGTTGTCTTTCCCGGCGCGGCGGCAGGGTGGACTGCCCTGCCTTCCGTGTTGCGCGTCGGAAGGGCTTCGCTATCAT
>JAJECZ010000469.1 GCA_022821735.1 Alphaproteobacteria bacterium
CTGCCCGGCCGGGTAGATCTCGACTTCCACCGCGCCGTTGGTCTGGGACTCGATGAAGTTCTCGAAGACGAGCGCGCCCTTGTGGTCCTCGTCGTCGGTCGAGCCGATATGGCAGATCTTGATGGTGGTGTCCGCCGCGCCGGCCATGCCGGCCCCGCCGAGCGCAACGGCCACACCGAGGCCGACCGAAGCAAGCAACTCCGTATGTTTCTTCATTTTCCTTCCTCCCTGCGGAAGCGCCTGAAACAGCGATTTTGTGACGCAGGCCCGCCCCGGTCAAGCCTCCCCCTGCCGCTTCACACAAAGAAGCTTGGCGCATTCCTCGCGAAGCCGAGCCAGTAGGGCAGCGACATGGAGATGACCGGGAAGTAGGTGACGACGAAGATCGCCAGGATTTCCACCGCCAGCAGCGGCAGCATCTCGAGCGCGATCACCTCGACCCGCAACCGCGATATGCCGGAAGCGACGAACAGGATCAGCCCCATGGGCGGCGTCGCGAGCCCGATGGTGAGGTTGATGCACATGATGACGGCGAAATGCAGCGGATCGACGCCGAGCCCCGTCATGGTCGGCGCCAGGATCGGGCCGAGGATCAGGATGGCCGGGCCCGCGTCGAGGAACATGCCGACGATCAGCAGCAGCACGTTGATGAAGAACAGCAGCAGCAGCGGGTCGCTGGTGATGGAGAAGAAGAAGTTGGACAGGTGGACCGGCACCTGCGAGAGGCTGGCGATGGCGGCGAACGCCGTCGCCGTGCCGATGATGAGCAGGATCGCGCCGGAGGTGACCGCGGCGTGGAGGAACAGGTCCGGCAGGTCGCGGAATTTCAGCGTGCGCAGCACGATCAGGCTGATGAACAGCGCATAGAAGGCCGCCGCCGCCGCCGATTCGGTGGGCGTGAAGATACCGCCGAGGATACCGCCCAGGATGATGACCGGCGTCATCAGCGGCAGCACCGCGCCCCAGGCCGCAGTGCCGACTTCCCTGACGGTCGCGCGGCTGTGCGCCTTCGGGTAGTTGCGCCGCTTGGAGATGATGCCCGTCACCGACATCAGCATGAAGCCCACCATGAGCCCCGGAATGAGCCCGGCGGCGAACAGCCCGGCCACCGACACGTTCATGATGAAGGCATAGACCACCATGATGAGGCTCGGCGGGATGATCGGGCCGATGACCGAGGAGGCGGCGGTGATGGCGGCGGCGAACTTGCGGCTGTAGCCGTCCTTCTCCATCGCCGGGATCAGGATCGAGCCGACCGCGGAGGTGTCAGCGACGGCGGAGCCGCTGATGCCGGCGAACAGCATGCTGGTGACGATGTTCACATGCGCGAGGCCGCCGCGCAGGTGGCCGACCAGCGTGTTGGCGAAATTCACCAGGCTCATCGTGATGCCGGCCCGGTTCATCACCTCGCCCGTCAGGATGAAGAAGGGGATCGCGAGCAGCGGGAACTGGTGGATGCCGGCGAAGGTGCGCTGGAACAGCATTTTCAGGAAGATCGGCTTCTCCGCCAGCAGGAAGCCCACCATCGGCGCGAAGCCGAGCGCAAAGACGATCGGCATGCCGATGAACATTGCGGCGAGGAATATCCAGAAAAAGGTGACGCCCATGGGTTCCGCCCGCTGCCTCCGTCAGTCCGCCCTGACCGTGTCCTGCTGCGTCAGCGTCGGCTTCGCATTGGCCGGGTCTATGACGCCCCGGAGCGCGTTGACCATGTATTCCAGCGCCACCAAGGCGACGGCGAAACTGCCGACCGGCATGCAGATATAGACATAGAAAATTGAGATATCGATCGTGGAGGCGCGCTGGATGCGGGCGTTCCATGTCATGAACGCCCCTTCCTTTATGAACACGATCATGAGCGCGATGATGCCGGCGAAGATCATCATGATGAGGAACTGGCGCAGCCTGCCGCGCAGCTGGCCGAGGATCACCTCGATGCCGACATGCGCGCCCATGCGCAAGCCGATCGGCGCCACGAAGAAGGTCAGCCACACCATGACGAACTTGGCGATCTCTTCCGACCAAGCCAGCGCGTCGTTCATCACGTAGCGCATGAACACGGCGATATCGACGATGATGAGCATGATGGCGAGCAGGGCGATCGCAAGCCATTTCAGGCCCACCATCATGCGGTCGTTCACCCAGGCGAGCCCGGTCTCGAGCCTTTCGAGCATTGCCGGGAATGACATCGCGCCGGGAACCCCCTCTCCGTTCCTCGGGCGAGGTTAGGGCACGGAGGGGCGGGCCGCAATCGGCTTGTCGAATTGTCGAAGCCGAGCGGGGGTCGGCCGGCTTTTCTCCCCTCCCGCGAAGGCGCCCCGGGGGCGGGACGCCGTGCGTCCTGTGGATATTTTTCTTTCCAGGGGTTGCAATTCGGGAAAATATACTCTAATTATCCCCCAATACAGGCATAAAGCAGGAACAATGACCTGGTGAATCGAGCCGCATTGCGGCCACGCGACGGGATTTGGGCGGCTGAAAGCGCCGGGGGCGGCAGACGGGGAAGCTGCGCGCGCCGGCCGGGCGCCCGCGCGCCAATTTACAACGGAGAAGACAGCAGGGCCGGGCGCGGCCGGGGAGGAACGGATGACGGATACATTGACGGAGCGGAGACGGGGCAGGCCCGTCGGCCAGGACCTGCGCCGCCGGGCGGTCGCCGCGGTGCTGGAAAAGGGGATGACCGGCAGGGCCGCGGCCCTGCTTTTCGAGGTGAGCGAACCTAGCATCTGGCGGTGGATAAAGCGCTATCGGGAGCGCGGCCACCTGCGCGACGCCCCGAAGAGCG
>JAJECZ010000078.1 GCA_022821735.1 Alphaproteobacteria bacterium
CGACGCCCGCCGAAATGCGCGCTCTTGGCTTGGCCCATGTCCCGGAAGACCGGCAGCAGCGGGGGCTGGTCCTGCCGTTCGAAGCGAGGGAAAACGCGGTGCTCGGCCGGCCGGAAAGCGCCGGGCCCGGTCCGTGGACGAGCGGTGCGGCGATGCAGGCGCATACGAAAGCTCTGATCGCGCGCTTCGACATCCGGCCGCCGGAGCCGGAGCGGCCGGCGGCCGGCTTCTCCGGCGGCAACCAGCAGAAGATCGTGCTTGCGCGCGAGTTCGACGGGGTCCCCGCCGTGCTGTTGCTCGGCCAGCCGACGCGGGGTGTCGATATCGGCACCATCGAGACCATCCACGCCCAGGTCATGGCGCTGAAGGAGCGGGGCTCCGCGATCCTGCTGGTGTCGACCGAGCTCGACGAGATTCTCGCGCTCGCCGACCGGATCATGGTGATGAACGGCGGGCAGGTGGCCGGCACCGTTCCGGCGGAGGGCGCGACCCCCCGGCAACTCGGGCTGATGATGACCGGCGCCGCCGAGGGGGCAACCGCTTGACCGCCCTGCCGCGCTGGCTCGATATCGGCGTCCTCCCGGTCGTCAACCTGGCGCTTGCGCTGCTGGCGGCGGCAGTCGTGGTCGCGCTGGTCGGCGAGGACCCGCTGGAGGTCTTCGGGGTCCTGCTGCAGGGAGCCTTCGCGTCCGGCTCGCTCGGCTACACGCTCTATTACGCCACCAATTTCGTCTTCACCGGCCTTGCCGCCGCGCTCGCCTTCCAGGCCCGGCTGTTCAATATCGGGGCGGAGGGCCAGGCGACGCTGGGCGGCCTCGGCATAGCGCTTGCCTGCCTCTCGCTCGAAACGGTGCTGCCGGGCTGGCTCGTCGCGCTCGTGGCGATCGGTGGCGCGGCGCTCTTCGGCGCGGCATGGGCGGTGGTGCCGGGGTGGCTGCAGGCATACCGGGGCAGCCACATCGTCATCACGACGATCATGTTCAACTTCCTGGCTTCCGGGTTGATGGTCTGGCTGCTTTCGGGGCCGATGATGCGCCCCGGCCAGGGTTCACCGCAAACCCGGCTGTTCGATGAGGCCGTTCGGCTGCCGGCGATCCACGACCTTGTTCGCGGCCTGGGATTCGAGGCTGCTCGCTCGCCGCTCAACCTCTCCTTCCTGTTTGCCCTTCTGGCCTGCGCGGCGGTCTGGGTGCTGATCTGGCGCACCAAGTTCGGCTATGCGCTGCGCGCGATCGGCCACAGCGAGGAGGCGGCGCGCTATGCCGGCATTCCGGTCCGGCGCGCGGTGGTCGCCGCGATGGCGCTCTCCGGCGCGCTTGCGGGCTGCATGGCGCTCAACGAGGTGCTGGGCGTCCAGCACAAGCTGGTGCTCAACTTCTCCGCCGGCTACGGCTTCACCGGCATCGCCGTTGCGCTCATGGGCCGCAACCACCCCCTCGGCATCCTCGGGGCGGGCCTGCTGTTCGGCGCGCTCTTCCAGGGCGGGGCGGAGCTCAATTTCGAGTTCGAGACCATCACCCACGAGCTTGCCCTGGTGATCCAGGGACTGGTGATCCTCTTCTCCGGAGCGCTCGCCTACATGTTCACGCCCTGGCTGGCGCGCCGCCTTTTCCTGCGGAGCGCCGCCCATGGCTGAGCTCTGGATCGACATGCTGGCGGTGCTCGACGGCACCGCCCGCCTCGCTGCGCCGCTCATCCTCTGCGCCATGGCGGGGCTCGTCTCCGAGCGCTCCGGCATCGTCGATATCGGGCTCGAGGGCAAATTGCTGACCGGCGCCTTCGCTGCCGCTGCGGTCGCCACGCTGACAGGCTCGCCCTGGGCGGGTCTGGCTGCCGCGCTCGCGGCTTCCGTCATGCTGGCGCTCGTCCACGGCTTCGCCTGCATCACCCATCGCGGCGAGCAGATCGTCTCCGGCGTCGCAGTGAACATCCTCGCGCTGGGCATGACCGTCGTGGTCGCGAACGCGCTCTTCCGACACGGCGGCCACACGCCCCCGCTCGGCGCGGAGGAGCGGTTCTCCCCCCTCTCCCTGCCGCTTGCGGAAACCCTGCGCGATGTCCCGGTTGTTGGCCCGCTCTATGCGGAGCTGGTGTCCGGCCACAACCTGCTGGTCTATGCGGCCTTCCTCTCGGTCGCGCTGGTCTGGTGGCTCGTCTGGCGCACGCGCTTCGGCCTGCGCCTGCGCGCCGCCGGCGAATTGCCGGAAGCAGTGGACAGCGCCGGCGTGTCGGTGTCGGCGCTCCGCTATCGCGGCATTCTGATAGCGGGTCTGCTCTGCGGGCTGGCCGGCGCCTATCTCTCGATCGCCCACGGCGCGGGCTTCGTACGGGAGATGAGCGCGGGCAAAGGCTTCCTTGCGCTCGCGGCGCTGATCTTCGGGCGCTGGAGGCCGCTGCCGGTCCTCTTCGCCTGCCTGCTGTTCGGCCTGCTGGACACCGTTGCGCCGAGGCTTCAGGGGATGGACCTGCCGCTGATCGGCCCGGCGCCGGTGGCGCTCGTCTCGGTGCTGCCCTATGCGATGACGGTCGTGCTGCTCGCCGGCTTCTTCGGCCGCGCCGTGCCGCCGCGGGCGCTCGGCCGGCCGTTCGCCAAAGAACACTGAGGTCGGGCGCTTCCGGGGCGGGGGCGCGGGCGCTATGTTCGGCGCATCGGAGGAGGAGGGGCCGGACATGCCCGCCAACAAGAAACTGCTCGTTCTCGCCGGCGACGGCATCGGCCCCGAGGTGGTGGGGCAGGTGCGCCGGGTGGTGGACTGGATGGACCGGCGCCGCCATGTCTCCTTCGACATAGCGGAAGGGCTGGTGGGGGGCGCCGCCATCGACGCGCACGGCCTGCCGCTCACCGACGAGACGCTCGCCGATGCGGTCGCCTCCGACGCGGTGCTGTTCGGCTCGGTCGGCGGCCCGAAATGGGAGACGCTGCCCTTCGATGTCCAGCCGGAGCGCGGCCTGCTCCGCCTGCGCAAGGAGATGGACCTGTTCGCCAATCTCCGCCCGGCCATCGTGTTCGATGCGCTCGCCGACGCCTCCTCGCTCAAGCGCGAGCTCGTCTCCGGCCTCGACATCATGATCCTCCGCGAGCTCACGGGCGGCATCTATTTCGGCGAGCCGCGCGGCATCGAGGATCTTGGCAACGGGGTCCGGCGCGGCATCAACACGCAGGTCTATACGACGCCCGAGGTCGAGCGCGTCGCCAGGGTCGGCTTCGAGCTGGCCCGCAAGCGCTCCAACCGCGTCATGTCGGTCGAGAAGGCGAATGTCATGGAGAGCGGGGTAATGTGGCGCGAGGACGTCCAGCGCATCCATGACGAGGAGTTCCCCGATGTTGAGCTTGCGCACATGTATGCGGACAATTGCGCCATGCAGCTCGTCCGCAACCCCAAGCAGTTCGACGTGATCGTCACCGACAACCTGTTCGGCGACCTGTTGTCGGACTGCGCGGCGATGCTGACCGGCTCGCTCGGCATGCTGCCCTCGGCCTCGCTCGGCGCGGAGGACCCGACCACGGGCCGGCGGCTCTCGCTCTACGAGCCGGTGCATGGCAGCGCGCCCGACATTGCCGGCGAGGACCGTGCCAACCCGCTCGCCGAGCTGCTATCCTTCTCGATGATGCTGCGCTACAGCTTCGACATGGGCGAGGATGCGGACCTCGTGGACGGTGCCGTCGAAAACGTGCTCGCCTCCGGCGTCCGCACCGCCGACATCGCCGAACCGGGCCGGCAGCCCGTCTCCTGCTCCGCCATGGGCGACGCCGTGCTGGCCGAACTGGACAGGTTGGCGGCGTGATGCGCGGCAGGCCTGAATGGGGCGAAGGCCCGGCGCGCGGTTGGCGGCCGGTGCCGCGGCCGGTGGTGCGTCCGGTTCGGCCGAAACGCCTGCCGGCCTGGTGGCCCCGGGCCAAAGCGCTGCTGGAACAGGGCCAGTCCCTGAAGTCCGTCGGCGAGACGGTGGGTGTCACCTCCCAGAGAGTTCAACAGGTGGCCAGCAAGGCCGAGGGCCAGGGGGAAGTCTTCGAGCGGCGGCGGCAGAATCCGCCTGCGCCGCGGCCCTGCGCCCAGTGCGGGACCGTGTTCCGGCCTCACAGCGAAAGGTCCGCCTACTGCTCCAGGCAATGCGCCGGCCGGGCCCGGAGCGAAAAGGCCCTGCCTGACGAAACGGTCCGGCGCGCCTTCGAACTGCGCGCAGCCGGCAAATCCTACAGGGAAATCGCAGACATCATGCGCATCTCGCCAGACCGGCCGGAGCCTCTTCGCCAGAGACAGGCGCGGCACTTCATCCAGGTGTGGGCCAGGCGGGCCGGCCTCGATCATCCCGGCCCGCCGCCCAGGCCCCGTTCGCGCCGGTAGCGGGCCGGAACTCAGAGAACCTCAAGGCAGCCGGCGCTCGCGCGTGACCAGCGGCGCGTCCAGCGCTTCGGCCGGCGCGGCCCGCGCCTTGAGCGTGCGGTGCAGCGTTTCGGGAAGGTTGCGGATCCGGATCACGGCGAACATGTGCAAGGCACGCTTTCGTCGTAATCGCATGTCACGGGGGCCGCTCGCCCGGCCGAAGATGACTTTGGGCTTGACCGGACAGGCGCAACCGGCGGACTTCTAGGCGGCATAGCGACCGCGGCAGCCGGATTCCCGAAATGGCCAGCTCGGATACACCCGACCCGGGACCGCAGCGACAACTCTTCGCCGTCGCGGTGCTCCTCGTCTCCACCTACATGGTGCTGGTGGCCAGCGGGGGCATGTTCCTGCTGGTGGTGAGCCTCAAGCAGATCGCGGGCGATTTCGACTGGCCGCGCGCCGTGCCTTCCTTCGCCTACGCCCTCCTGTTCGTCGGCACCGGGCTCGGCGGCATCGTCATGGGCTACTGGTTCGACCGCTCCGGAGCGGGGCCGGTGACCCTGCTCGGCATGATCATGCTGGGCGCCGGCGCCATCCTCGCCGGCTCGATCGACTCCGAGTGGCAGCTCTATCTCGTCTATGGCGTGATGATGGGGCTGCTGGGCTACGCGACCGTTTACGGGCCCCTGTCCATCAACGTGATGCGCTGGTTCGAGGGCCGGCGCGGCTTCGCGGTCGGGCTGGTCACGGCCGGGGAGAGCATCGGCGGCACTGTCTGGCCGCCGGTGTTCCGGTATTTCAACGAGACCGTCGGCTGGCGGGACA
>JAJECZ010000480.1 GCA_022821735.1 Alphaproteobacteria bacterium
CACCAGCGAGACGCCGGTGCGCATCGGCGGGCCGTCGGGCTCGCCGGTCAGCGACATGAAGCCGCTCTCGCCCTGCGCCACCGGGTCGTAGCCGGGCCTGTCCGCGAGCGCGCCTCTGCGCCCGTAGCCCGAGATGGAGCAATAGACGAGGCGCGGGTTCTCCGCCGCCAGCGCCTTATATCCGAGGCCGCGCCGGTCGAGCGCGCCGGTGCGGGCATTCTCCAGCAGCACGTCGGAAATGCGCGCGAGCCCGCGTACGATCTCGGCGCCCTCGGGCTTGGTGAGATCGACGGCGATGCTCTTCTTGTTGCGGTTCACCGTCAGGAAGTAGGTCGAATGGCCGTCCCGCGCGGGAGAGAGGAAGCTGCGCGTCTCGTCGCCGCCGGCCGGGTTCTCGACCTTGAGCACCTCCGCGCCGAAGTCGGCGAGCTGCATCGCGCACCAGGGGCCGGACAGCACGCGGGTCAGATCGACGACGCGGATGCCTGCAAGAGCGGTCACGGGAGGCCGGTCCTTTCTTCTTGCGGGCCTGGGTTCAGGAATACACCCAGGCGAGCAGCAGCCCGCCGAGCAGGACCCGGTAGACGACGAAGGGGGTGAAGCTCGACCGGGCGAGCCAGCGCATCATCACGGCTATCGCCGCCAGGGCGGCCGCGAAGGCGAGCAGGGCCGCGAGAACCGCAGCCGCGGCAATCGAGGGGTCGCCTGCTCGCACGAGGTCGCGGGCCGTCCACAATCCTGCGCCCAGAATGACGGGGATCGAGAGCAGCAGGGAGAACCGCGCCGCTTCGGCCCGCTCGAAGCCCAGCGCCAGCGCCGCCGTCATGGTGATGCCTGAGCGGCTGACGCCCGGCACCAGCGCGAGGACCTGGGCCGCGCCGATGGCGAGCGCATGGGGCAGGCGCAGCGAGTCGAGCCGCTTCGTCCGCCGGCCCTGGCGGTCGGCGGCCCAGAGAACCAGGCCGAACCCGAGCGTCGTCCAGGCGATGACCTCGATGCTCCGCGCCTCTGCGGCGACGGTGTCCTTCAGGAGCGCACCGGCGGCCGCGACCGGAACGGCCGCCGCCGCCACCTGCCAGCCGAGCGCCCAGCCCTCCGGCCTGGGGCCGGCAAGCCCGGCGAGGCCCGTCGCAACGAGGCGGGCGATATCGCGGCGGAAATACACCAGCACGGCCCCGAGCGTGCCGAGATGGACGGCGACATCGAGCACGAGCGCGGCGGCTTCCTCCGGGCGGTATTCCCCATAGGCGGCGTGGACGAGCACCAGGTGCGCCGAGGAACTGACCGGCAGGAACTCGGTAATGCCCTGGACGAGCGCGAGAAGGACGATGAGCAAGAACGGCAAGGGCGGTCCGGATCCGGGGAAGTGGCGAGGATATAGCACCGCCCGGCGGTTGCGGGTTAACCCGCATTTCTCGCCGGGGTCATGGTCTGCGCGACAGCGCCGCCCTTCGGGTCGCGCCCAGGCGCCCGCCCGCGGCGGCGCCAACGCCGCCATCCGTAACATTCGCCGCGTTGCGCGCGGCGTCGCGGGCCTCACTCGTAGCCACCGCTACGCTTTTCGGCCCGCTTCTAGCGGAGCGAACGCCTGGACGCGACGCAGACCGTGACCCCGGTGAGAAATGCGGGTTAAACTGCGGCGCCATTCCTGGGGGGCGTATATGGCGACCCTGCTTCACCTGCCGCTTTCGCCCTATTGCCGCAAGGTGCGCATCGCTCTGGGCGAGCTCAGTATCCCGTTCGCGCTGGAGGAAGAGCCCGTCTGGGAACGGCGCGATGCCTTTGTTGCGCTCAATCCGGCAGCAACGGTGCCGGTGCTGCTGCTGGACGACGGCTATGCCCTGGCCGAGAGCCAGGCCATCGTGGAATATCTGGAGGACACCGCCGAGGCGCCGTTCCTGATGGGCAAGGGCGCGAAGCTGCGGGCGGAAATCCGCCGGCTTGCGCTCTGGTTCGACAACAAGTTCGGCTCCGAAGTGACCGACTATCTATACCGGGAGCGGATCATGAAGCGGATGGCGGGGCACGGGCCGCCGAACTCGGAATTCGTGCGCGCCGGTGTCCTCAACCTCGAGCAGCACCTCCGCTATGTCGACATGCTGTTGGAGGAGCGCCACTGGCTGGCCGGCGACGATTTCTCGCTGGCGGATATCGCAGCCGGCGCGCACCTCTCCTCGCTCGACTATATGGGCGCGGTTCCCTGGTCCGACCATCCGCCGGCGCATGAATGGTATGCGCGGTTCAAGTCCCGCCCGTCAGTCCGCCCGCTGCTCTCCGACCGGGTGCCGGGATGGCGGCCGGCCGGCCATTACGCGGACCTCGACTTTTGACCGGCAGGGCCGGGGGCCGGTGAGGCTCTTCGTCCACGGGCTCGGCTATTCGGCCGAACGCCTTGCGCTCCGGCTGGCGGCGGAGGGCTGGGAGGTCGCCGGCACGACGCGCGATCCGGAAAAGGCGGAGCGATTCGCCGCGCGCGGCTGGAACCGGTTCGACAGACGGCAAGCGACGCATCTCCTCCTCTCCGCGCCGCCGGGCGAATCGGGCGATCCCTTCCTGCCGGGCTTCGAGGCGCCGCCGGGGCTCGTCTGGGCGGGCTACCTCTCCACCACCGGCGTTTACGGGGACCGGGGCGGCGGCTGGGTGAATGAGGAGAGCCCCCTCCTGCCGACGGGAGAGCGCGGCCGCCGGCGGGTACAGGCGGAGGCCGCCTGGGCTGCGCTCGGCCTGCCGCTGCACGTCTTCCGGATCGCGGGCATTTACGGGCCGGGCCGCAATGCGCTGGCGGCGGCCCGCGCGGGGCGGGCGCGGCGGATCGTCAAGCCGGGGCAGCTGTTCTCCCGCATCCATGTCGATGACATCGCGGCGGTGCTGGCGGCCTCCATCGCACGCCCCAATCCCGGCCGCGCCTACAATCTCGCCGACGACAGGCCGGCCCCGCCCGCCGAGGTCACCGAATTCGCCTGCCGCCTGCTGGACCTGCCGCTGCCCCCGGCCGAGCCGTTCGAGGCGGCGCAACTCTCGCCCATGGCGGCGAGCTTCTACCGCGACAGCAAGCGCGTCTCCAACGCCCGCATCAAGGCGGAGCTGCGCGTCCGCCTCCGCTACCCGAGCTACCGCGAGGGCCTGCGGGCGCTGTTTGAGACGGGGGAGGGGAGAGGCGGATGAACTGTGTGGTCATCGAAAGCATTTCAGGACAGCATTGATCGGAAATTTGCACAGGCCGCGGCGAACGCATACGGCCTGTCCCGGTTCGCCGCGCCTGGAAAGAGGAGGTTGAACGCTATGAAAACGCATGAGTTCGACCGCGCCTTCGACGAAGGGGAGGATGTAAGCGCGCATGTGGACTGGTCCGGGGCCGAGCGGGTCAATCTCGGGACAAGGCGGGTCAATGTCGATTTCCCGGCCTGGGTCGTTGCCGCTCTCGACCGGCAGGCCCGCATGCACGGCGTTCCCCGGCAGTCGCTCATCAAGCTCTGGATCGCCGAACGGCTGAAGGAGTTTCCGTAGGCGCCCCGCCGACCGATCCCATAGGTTTCAGCGCGCGAGTCACGGATATTGAAATAATTCCTTGTCATGGATTGACATTGGCCGATCTTCTGCTACAATAAGCCATGAGGGAGCGGTATCCGGATGCCGCTTCCTTTCGTTTCGCGCCCGCGCGAAAAAACCCGAAGGAATGGACTGGAGACGAGCGTCCGCTGCCTCGTGCGCGCAATCAGGCGTGCGAACCGCGCCGGCGCGAACGCGCGCCCGCGCCCGCGCGAAACGCGCGGAAAAGGGGGGACGACGGGGATGGAACGAAATGCGAAGAAGGAATGCATCGGGATGGGAAACATGACGGAACATGACATTTCATGACACGCCGCGCGGGGTCCCGGGACGGGGCGGCCGAGGGAGCGAGCAAGGCCGGGCCGAAAGAGACGGATGCGCGCTTGCGGCGGCCTGCGGGCGGGAGGGGAGACGACGGGGCTCCCGGGGGAGGAAGAGAAGGCCGGGAAACGGCGGACCATGACAAAACATGACATCCCATGACATCCCGGTGGAGCGGGCCCCCGGAGCCTCGCGCGCGGGCAATCAGGCGCGCGAACCGCGCCGGCGCGAACGCGCGCCCGCGCCCGCCCGCGATACGCGCGAAACAGGGTCCCGCTTGCCGGCCGGGCCGGGGGCGGGGAGAACGGAACGAAAGGGAACGAAACGCGATGGAGGGAGGACATTGGGGATGCGGAGGAGGCGTTCCGGCATGACGGAAAGGGAGCGGACGGGAGGGCGGCGGACCATGGCAAAACATGACATTTCCGGCAGCCCTCATGACAAAACATGACATTTCATGACACCTCCGTGGAGTGGACCCCGGCCTCCTCCGTCCGGAGCGGGGACAGGCGCTGTTCGGGCTTCGGGGCGGGTGGTACAGTCTGCGCGGACGCTGGCGGGGCGCGGAGCGCGGGCCGGGCCCGGCGCGTCACCGAACCCCAGGCAATTTTCGCCGACAGTCCGCGCCGGCAGCAGGGAGGCCGAACCCATGCCCGACTTCGCCAACGCCCCGGACCTCGACAAGGCGCGCGCCGACGCCAGGGACCATTTCTGGCCGCATTCCCGCCCGGCGGGGAATGTCGAGGGCAAGACCGGCCTGCAGGTCGTCACCCATGGCAAGGGCGTGTGGGTGATCGACGGCGAGGGCGAGCGCTGGTTCGACACCATGTCCGGCCTCTGGCTGGTGAATATCGGCCACGGCCGGCAGGAGATCGCAGACGCGGTCTATCGCCAGATGCTGGAGCTCGCCTTCTCGCCGGGCGACACGGTGAGCCCGGCGACGGCCGAGCTTTCCGGCCGGCTGGCCCGCCTCAGCCAGGACGAGGCGGCGCGGGTCTATTTTGTGTCGGGCGGCTCCGAGGCCAACGAAACGGCGCTCAAGCTCGCCAAGAACTACCACCACCTGAACGGCGAGCCGACGCGCTGGAAGGTGCTCTCCCGGCGCGGCTCCTACCACGGCGCCACTCTGGCCTGCACCAGCCTCGGGCGCGGCGGGCCGGGCGGCGGCAGCGTGCCGATGCATTTCGGCCCGCTCGTGCCCGGTAACATCCATGTGGCGCAGCCGGCGCCCTACCGCTGCCACCTGTGCGCGGAGGCGGGCGCCTGCAGCATGGAATGCGCCCGCGACGTGGAGCGGGCGATCCTGCACGAGGGCCCCGCAACGGTGGCGGCGTTCATCGGCGAGCCGATTTCGGCGGCGGCGGGCATCCATGTGCCGCACCCGGAATACTGGCCCGCCGTGCGCGAGATCTGCGAGCGCTACGGCGTGCTGCTGATCGCCGACGAGGTCATCACCGGCTTCTGCCGGACGGGGAAGATGTTCGCGATGGAGCATTGGGGCGTGAAGCCCGACATCTTCACCGTCGCCAAGGCGCTCACCAGCGGTTACCTGCCCATCGGCGCGGCCGTCGCCACCGGCAAGGTCGCGGACGCCTTCTCCGGCGGCGAGGAGCGGGTCTTCCAGCACCTCATCACCTTCGGGGGCAATCCGGCCTCCTGCGCCGCGGCGCTCGCCAATCTCGACATCATGGAAGGCGAGGACATGGCCGAGCGGTCGCGCGAGATGGGCGACTACCTGTTCGAGCGCCTGCAGACACTGCGGAAGCACGGGATCGTGGGCGATGTGCGCGGCGACATGGGGCTGCTCTGCGCGGTCGAGCTGGTGAAGGACCGCAAGACCCGGGAGCCGTTCCCGAAGGAGGCCGGGCTGGACCGGCGCGTCGTCCGGCAGATGCGCGAGCACGGGCTGCTGGGCCGTGGCGGCCACGTCATCCCGGTGGCGCCGCCGCTCTGCATCGACCGCGGCGAGATCGACGAGGCGGTGGACCGGCTGGACTCCGCGCTCACGCGCCTGGGGGACGAGCTTGCGGGGGCCTGAAACGGGACGAAAGCGCGGGCCCGGGCGGGTCAGGCGACGCCGTCGAGGAACGCGATGACCGCGTCCGCCAGCGCGTCGGCGCGCGTTTCCGGCAGCATGTGGCCGCCGCCGTCGAGCGCCAGACGGGCCGCGCCGGGGATCAGCGCCGCCAGCTCCGCGCCGAACCAGGGCGGCATCAGCTGGTCGTCGGCCGCGGTCGCGATCAGGGTCGGGCAGGCCAGGCCCGGCGCGAGCGGGCGGGCGTCGAAGGCCAGGATCGCCTCCAGCCGGGCCTCGATTCCATCGGCGTCCTGAGGCGATGCGTTGCGCGCGAGCCGCTCGAAGGCTTCGGCGTGCGCGCGGCGATGGTCGGGCGGGAACAGCAGGCTCGCGTTGAACCAGGCGTAACGGTACGGGTCGAGCGCCCGCGCGGCGGCGACGCGCAGGCGCTGCATGGTCACCAGATGGGCGTCGCCGTGGCTCCACGGATTGGCCAGCGCCAGCCCTGCCACCCGCTCCGGGCGGGAAGCGGCGAATGCAAGCCCGATGCCGCAACCGGTCGAGTGGCAGAACAGGTGCGCCCGGCGGATCCCGAGCGCATCGAGCAGCCCGGCAAGCTCCCCGGCGCGGCCCGCCATGGTCATGCCGTCGGGCGCGGTCACGGGCGCGCTTCGGCCGGTGCCGCGCTGGTCGTAGCGGATTACGCGAAAGCGCGCCGCCAGCCGGTCGACGAACGGGTCGACGCCGACCGGCCCGCCGCTCTGCGGCAGCAGCATCGCCAGCACCGGACCGGTGCCGCGCTCCTCATGGTAGATGTCGCCGCCGTCAATCTGCGCCAGGGGCATGGGCCGGGTGTCCGTCGTCCGTCTCAGGACAAGTGTCGCTTCGGATTTGCAACGGAGGCTCCGGGTCGAACCGGTCGATGTCAAGCGGCGCGGCGGAGGAGAACGCCATGTGGGCCACGCGTCCGAAACTCACTCCTGTCGCTCCGCCGACCTCTACTACCTAGTGGCTACAAGCGCCGCCCCGGTGACCCCAACCACTCCTTCATAGCGGTAAGCTGATGCGAAAGGGCGAACTTGATGTGACTCAACCCGCCAATCTCCGAGGGTCACAAGATATCTGGTGAATCTGCTGCGCTATGACGCATTTGCATCCTGAAGACGTTTTGGCAGCTTAGATTCAAGTTCATTGGAGGTTCAACAAATGCCAATACTTGAACTGCCGGCAGCCAAAGTACAGCAAGGCGACTTGACTCTGTTTTCGACTGCGATCAAGGTCAAAATTTTGACAGATGGCGATTTTTATTCTGTAGAAACCTTAGATCCAAGTAATGCAGGAGATGCGGGGTACCAGAGGCTTTTGAACCAGGCCCGTGCCAGAAAATTAGCGGACTATATTGTGAAAGGTCAGGAAAATCAAGACGCCTTCTTACCTACATCAGTATTTCTAGCTACGGATAAGCCTCTTGAATTTGATCCGAATACGAATACAATTAAAATCGATACCTCCGCAATAGGGCCATTTAGTGTTGTTGATGGCCAACATAGGCTAGAAGGCCTAAAACTTGCGGCTAAGAAAGATGATCGAGTTTTGGAATTTGCAGTCCCTGTAAACATAGCTGCAAGCTTACCAAAAATTCACCAAATGTGCCATTTTTTGATTGTCAATACGACGCAGCGCAGTGTAGATAAATCTGTTGAGCAGAGAATTGTTGCTCGACTGACTTCAGCACTGGATGTTGAGGATATACCAAGCCTTCCGAAGTGGATTCTTAATGTTGTTGAGCGAGGAGAAGTGGAAAAGGCTGTCAAGCTGGTGGATTTTTTAAATGAAGAACCCACTTCTCCTTGGAATGGTAAAATAAAAATGGCTAATGAAGCAGGTGCAACTAGAATAAATCAACGATCCTTTGTAGGGGCAATCGTAAAGTACGTTCTAACTGCGAATAATCCATTAGGTGTGCTAAATGATCTCGATAAGGAGAAAAGAATATTTTTGAACTATTGGAAAGCCATTGCTGAAACGATTGATGACGGGAATGCGTCAGTGTTATTCAGGTATAATGGCGTTGACTTATTCTGCAGATTCTCAATACCATTTTTTATGAGACTTCAAAACGGTGGCAAATTTACCGTCGATGCCATGAAGGAATTATTAATTTTATGCTTTGAAAATATGGAGGGAGAATTTGCTGGAGTTGGCCATGCTCAATGGTGGGTACGAGGTGGAAAAGGCGGAGGGTTAAATTCCGCAGCAATAGGACACGTAGTTCAGGAAATGGCGAAGGCACTAAACAAGCCGTCAATGACAGCAGAGATTGAGTTATGAATGTTATTGACTTACAGCCAACACCAGAATGTCGAGAAGCATTTAGGCGCAATCGGCAAAAATTTATTCCTAAGGCAGCGGGATGTTACGCGCTGGTTTCGTTTGAAGGAATCGTACTATATGTGGGCTTGACAAACGATCTTCGGAGACGTTTTGGAGAGCACCTAGACAGTCCGGAAAAAACGTGGTTGACGAAGAAGGGTAGGGCTGTATTTTTTCATTGGTTGGAATGCAACGATGTTGAAAAGATTGAAAGGACGTGGCAGAATGAATGTGAAGTGGCCGACGGAGCGTTACCAATCTTGAACATGGCGAGATCACCTGTCGCGATTTGAGCAGTGTAGCGTGTTGATTGATTGGCTGTGACGGCAGCAAGTATTGCGAGTGAAATTTGACTACTCCGCCGCGTCGTCCTCCTTCGGGAGGTCACCGGCGCCCAGCGTGCGATCCTCGAAGCCGGCGGGGACTTCGCGGCCGGTGTCGGTGAAGGCGCGCCTGACCGCCTC
>JAJECZ010000506.1 GCA_022821735.1 Alphaproteobacteria bacterium
CCCCAGTTGGTTGTGGCCTGCCACGCCGCCGGCGGACATAAGAAGGCGTTCGTTGTTTTGATGGCGTTTTTCGCGCGCTGGCGGGCCGCAATTGACTCGGTATTGCAGGGGAGCTAGGAATTCCTTCGATGAAGATGGTCATGGATTTCGATGAGCGCCTTGTCCGTGCAGCGAAGGCGCGCGCCGCCGAGGAAGGCGAAACGCTAGCGACATTGGTCGGGCGTATTCTGGCCGACTATGTATGGAACGAGGACGGGCGCGGGCGTTCCTTTTCCTTGCTGACGAAATGCGGCCGGCCGGTGCCCGGTGTGAATGTCGATAGTCGGGTGGAGCTTTACGAACTGATGGATGCTCGCGATTGATCGCGGTCGACACGAACGTCCTTATTCATGCGCATCGCGAGGAGTCGCCCAAACATCGTGCAGCGCTGAAGCGTTTGGAAGCGCTTGCGGCATCAGCAACGATGTGGGGCATCCCGGTATTCTGCATTGGCGAATTTCTCCGTGTCGTTACGCATCCGAGGCTGTTCGATCCGCCTCATAGCCCGGCGGAGGCATGCGATGCCTTGGCGCGGCTTCTGTCGCCGGGCAATGTCGCGGTTCTCAGGCCGGGCCCGCGCTATCCCGAACGATTGCTCGATGCCATCAGGGAGGTGGATGCCGTCGGCAATCTCGTTTTCGACGCGCAAATCGCGGCATTGTGCCGGGATTGCAGTGTTTCCACACTGTTGACCGAAGACCGGGATTTCGACCGGTTCGAGAATCTCGACATCGAGCGATTGGCGGTCTGAAGCATACCGGCCGCCGGTCATCGTGCATCGCCATGCCGACACTCGACCCGCCTCAAAGCGCGTCGTAGTCGAGGACCACTTCGCGGGTGAGCGGACGGGACTGGCAGGTGAGGACGAAGCCGGCTTCCAGTTCCCAGGGTTCCAGCGAATAGTTCTGCACCATATCGACCTGCCCGGAGACCAGCCTGGCCCGGCAGGTGCAGCACATGCCGCCCTTGCAGGAGAAAGGCAGGTCGAGGCCGTGGCGGCGGCCGGCGTCGATGATGCGCTCGCCGTCGAAGCCCATGGCGAAGCGCCGCCGGGCGCCGTCCAGCACCACGGTGACTTCGGCCGCGCCCGCGGCGCGCTCTTCCGCAGCCACTTTCTGAGGCGCGATGACCTGGCCCGGGTTGCCGGTGAACCGCTCGGTGCGGATGCGCGACGCCGCCATGCCGGCCGCCGCAAGCGCCTCCGGCACCGCCTCGGCCATATTGTCCGGCCCGCACACCAGCGCTTCGTCGAACGCCTCGGCCGGGCCGAACGCCTCCATGAGTGCTTCCGTCTTCGCGGCGTCGATGCGGCCCTGGCAGAGCGGCACGTCCTGGTCCTCGCCGGAGAGGACATGGAGCACGGAGAAGCGGCCGAGATGCCGGCTCTTCAGGTCGTCCAGTTCGTCCCGGAAGATCACGTCCCCGGCGTTCCGGTTGCCGTAGAACAGCAGCACCTCGCTCTCCGGCTCCGAAGCGAGCAGGGTGCGCGCGACGGAGATCACCGGCGTGATGCCGCTGCCGGCCGCGAACAGCGCGTAGCGGCCCCTTCCCCCCGGCTCGAGGGGGTGGTGGAAGCGGCCGTCGGGTGTCATGACCGAGAGCGTGTCCCCGGCCTTGAGCCCGTTGTTGATCCAGCCGGAGAAGCGCCCGTCCGGCACCTCCTTCACCGCGATGCGCAACTCGCCCTCGTCGCGCCCCGAGCAGATCGAATAGGACCGCCGGACCTCTTCCCCGTCAAAGTCGCGGCGAAGGGTCAGATACTGGCCCTGCACGAAGCGGTAGGCCTCGGCCAGCGCCTCCGGCACCTCGAACGCGACCGACACGCAGCCTGCCGTCTCCCGACGGACCTGCGCGATGACAAGATCGTGGAAACGCGGCCTTACAGGCACTTGAAGCGCTCGAACGGCTCGCGGCAGCCGAGGCAGCGCCAGAGCGCCTTGCAGGGCGTGGAGCCGAACCGGCTGAGTTCCTCGACGGCCGCGCCGCCGCAATGCGGGCAGGAGACGGCCCCGCGCGTAGGCGGGGCGATGCCGTAGGCGAGGAGCTTGGCCCTGCCTTCCTCCGACATCCAGTCGGTGGTCCAGGCGGGGGCGAGGCAGGTCTCGACGACGGCGTCCGCAAAGCCGCCGCCGGCGAGCGCCGCCTCGACATCGCGCCGGATCGCGTCGCTTGCCGGGCAGCCGCTGTAGGTGGGCGTGAGGCGCACGACCAGCCGGCCGCCGTCCTCCGCCACCTCGCGCACGATGCCGAGGTCGCCCGCCGTCAGCACCGGGATTTCGGGGTCCGGCACCGCCTCCGCCAGCCGGCGCGCTTCCGCCGCGCGGCTCACCATTCCGCTCCCGGATAGGCGCGCTGCATGAACTGGAACTCCGCCAGCAGGTGTCCCAGATGCTCGCTGTGCCGGCCCTGCCGCCCGCCCGTGCGCACGCCCGCGCCTTCCGGCGGCGCGAGCCCGGCCTCGTCCAGCACCGCCTCGACCCGCGCCCGCCAGGGCCCGCGAAGCCCGGAGGGCGCCACGGCGATGCCTTCCTCCGCAAGGGCCGCCTCCACCCCGTCGGCTTCGAAGATCTCGCCGGCATAGGGCCAGAGCAGGTCGAGCCCGGCCTGGGCGCGGTCGTGACTTTCCTCGGTGCCGTCGCCCATGCGGACCACCCAGGCGGCGCTCTGCTCGACATGGTAGGCGGCTTCCTTGGCGGCCTTGCCGGCAATCCCCGCCAACACTTCGTCGCGGGAGGCCGAAAGCCGGGGCCAGAGCTCGACCGCGTAAGCGTCGAACAGGAACTGGCGCACCATGGTCTGCGCGAAGTCGCCGTTCGGCTGCTCGACCAGCAGCAGGTTGGAGAAATCCAGCACGTCGCGCCCGTAGGCGAGCGCGTCCTCGTCCCGGCCCCTGCCTTCCCGCGCGCCGGCACAGGCGAGCAGCAGCCGCGCCTGCCCGAGCAGGTCGAGCGCGGTGTTGGCGAGCGCGATGTCCTCTTCCAGCTCCGGTCCGTGTCCGACCCACTCCGAGAGGCGGTGGCTCAGGATGAGCGCGTCATCGCCGAGGCGCAGCGCATAGGCGGCGGTCAGCGCGTCCGGCATCTACATGTTCTCGACGTCGTCAGGGAGGTCGTAGAAGCTCGGATGGCGGTAGATCTTCGACATCGCCGGCTCGAACAGCATGTCCTTGTCGGCCGGGTCGGAGGCGAAGATATGCTCCGACGCCACGACCCAGATGCTCGTGCCCTCACCCCGCCTTGTATAGACGTCGCGGGCGCGGGCCAGCGCCATTTCGGGATCGGCCGCATGCAGCGAGCCGCAGTGGCGGTGGTGCAGCCCGGTGCGGGCGCGGATGAACACCTCGAAGAGCGGCCAGTCCCGCTCGTTCTCACCTCTTCTGTCGCTGTCGGACACGCGCTTCGCCCGCCGGGCGCTATTCGGCCGCCGCGGCCGCCCGCGCCTGCTTCCTGAGCGCATGGGCGGTCGCGGCCTCCCGCACCCAGGCGCCTTCCGCATGGGCCTTGCGGCGCGCGGCCATGCGCTCGCGGTTGCAGGGCCCGTTGCCGGCGAGCACCTCGTTGAACTCGCTCCAGTCGATCTCGCCGAAGCGCCAGTGGCCGCTCTCTTCGTCATAGCGGAGCTCGGGGTCGGGCGGCTCCAGGCCGATCAGGTGCGCCTGCGGCACGGCCGCGTCCACGAATTTCTGCCGCAGCTCGTCATTGGTAAACCGCTTGATCTTCCAGCGCATGGACCGCCCGGTGTGCGGCGAGTCCGTGTCGGAGGGGCCGAACATCATCAGCGACGGCCACCACCAGCGGTCCAGCGCGTCCTGCGCCATGCGCTTCTGCGCCGCCGTTCCCTCAGCGAGGCGCGAGATGGCCTCGTAGCCCTGGCGCTGGTGGAAGCTCTCTTCCTTGCAGATGCGGATCATGGCGCGCGCATAGGGGCCGTAGGAGCAGCGGCAGAGCGGGATCTGGTTCATGATCGCCGCCCCGTCCACCAGCCAGCCGACCGCGCCGATATCCGCCCAGGTGATCGTCGGGTAGTTGAAGATCGAGGAATAGCGCGCGCGGCCTTCCAGCAGGCGGTCCACCATCTCCGCCCGGGATATGCCGAGCGTCTCGGCCGCGGCGTAGAGGTAAAGCCCGTGCCCGCCCTCGTCCTGGACCTTGGCGAGCAGGATCGCCTTGCGGCGCAGGTTCGGCGCGCGCGTGAGCCAGTTGCCCTCCGGCAGCATGCCGACGATCTCGGAATGGGCGTGCTGGCTGATCTGGCGGATCAGCGTCTGCCGGTAGGCCTCCGGCATCCAGTCGTTCGGCTCGATCTTCTCCTCGCGGTCGATCTTCGCCTGGAAGCGGGCCAGCAGCTCCGCATCCTCGGGTCCGCCGTCCTCGACGGCCTGATTGAGCCCCTGCGTGTACATGGCCCGCAATGTGGGACCCGGCGCGGCCCATGTCGAGAGGAAATCGCTTTCGTGCGCCCTTGTGCGCGCCGTCAGCCGCCGGCGGCGAAGGAGGAGCGGAAGGCCCAGCGGGTGGTGCGCATCTCGATGAAGGCGAACAGCGCATACATGGCGATGCCCTCGATGGCGAGCGCGATCAGCCCGGCGAAGACGAGCGGCATCTGGAAGTTCGTGCCGGCGACGCTCATCAGGTAGCCGATGCCGGAATTCGCGGCGATCGTCTCGGAGACGACCGAGCCGACGAAGGCGAGCGTGATCGCGACCTTCAGCGAACCGTAGAAGTAGGGCTGGGCGCGGGGGATGCCGACCTTGAGGATGATGTCCAGCTTGCGCGCGCCCAGCGCCCTCAGCACGTCTTCCAGTTCGGGCTCCGTGGTGGCGAGGCCGGTCGCGACATTCACCACGATGGGGAAGAAAGAGATCAGGAAGGCGGTCAGGATCGCCGGAATCTCGCCGATGCCGAACCAGATGACGAGAATCGGCACGACCGCGACCTTGGGAATGGAGTTGAAGCCGACCATCACCGGGTAGAGCCCCCGGTAGATCGCCCGCGACCAGCCGACGATCATGCCGAGGACGACGCCGAAGGCGACCGCGATCGCGAAACCGGCGAGCGTCGTCCACATGGTCGCCCCCGAATGCCGGAGCAGCGGCTTCCAGTGCGTTATCGTGGCCTCGACGATTGCGGACGGCGCGGGAAGAATAATCGGATTGACGCCGAAGAGCTGGCAGACCGCCTCCCAGAAGACGAACAGGCCGAGCGTGAACGCGAACGGGGCCGTCCGTTCGAAAAACGACGCCGGCGTCATTGCCGGACCTCCGAGATGCGGCTGCGCAGGTCGTGCACGATATCCACGAACTCGGGCTCGAAGCAGACGTCGAGCTCGCGCGGCCGCGGCAGGTCGATGGCGCGCGACGCCACGATCCTGCCGGGCCGCGCGCTCATGACATGGACCGTGTCGGCGAGGAACGCGGCTTCGCGCAGATCGTGCGTGACCAGAACCACGGTGAAGCCGATCCGCGCCCAGAGGTCGCGCAGCACGCACCAGAGCTCCTCGCGCGTGAAGGCGTCGAGGGCCGCGAAGGGCTCGTCCAGCATCAGCAGCGCCGGCTCGTGGATGAGAGCGCGGCAGAGCGAGGTCCGCTGCTGCATCCCTCCCGAAAGCTCCCAGGGAAAGCGCTCGGCGAAGCCGTCGAGCCCGACCAGGGCCAGCAGCCGGTCCGCGCGCCCGGCATATTCCGCCTTGTTCCTGCGGAAGCGCCGGCGGTGCGGCTCGACGATTTCCAGCGGCAGCAGGACATTGTCCCGGATGGTCCGCCAGGGCAGCAGGTTGGCGTTCTGGAACGCCATGCCGGCGATCTTGACGGGCCCCTCCACGGCGGCCCCGTCCACCGCTATGCGCCCCGCGGTTGGCCGGACCAGCCCGGTGGCGAGCTTCATCAGCGTGGACTTGCCGCACCCCGAAGGGCCGACCACGGCGGCGAAGGCGCCCCGCTCGACATTCAGGTCCAGCCCCTGGACCGCGGTGACGCCGCCGCCGGAGGCGCCCGCATAGGTGAGGGTCACGTCCTCGACAATGACGATGGCGCGTCCTCCCCCTTGGCGGGCGTCCGGTCAGGCGCTAAAGCTGGCGGTCCGCCGCGGGAGGCAGATAGGACGAGTCGAACACCGCCGAGGGCTCCGGCCGGTTGGTGAACTCGTAGGTGACGCCGATCTGGTCGAGCGACGTGGCCAGCCTCGCCGCGTCCACGCCGCCGAAGCCGTTCTGCTTCACCTCGTCGGTCACGATATTGTCGCGGATCGCCATCTTGAGCCGTGCTAGCTCGAGCGCCTCGTCCGCGATCTCGTTGCGCTCCATCACCGACTTGATCGCGGTTTCGGGGTCGGCGACGGCGGCCTGCACGCCCTTGATGGTCGCGGCGACGAAGCCCCTGACGACTTCCGGGTTGGCCTTGGCGTAGTCCGTGTTGACCATGATCGCGTTGCCGTAGAGCTTCAGCCCGTAGTCCGCCATCATCATGACCTTCACGTCCTCCGCCGCGACGCCGTTGCGGATCAGGTTGAAGTGGGACGAGAAGGAATAGCCGGTGATGGCATCGACCTCGCCGCGCGCCAGCATCGGCTCGCGCACCGGGAAGCCGACATTCTCGATCTGAACCTTCGAGGCGTCGATGCCGTTTTCCTTCACGAAGGCTTTCCACTGGGCATAGGCCCCGTCCGGCGCCGGCGCGCCGAGGATGCGGCCTTCGAGGTCCTTGGGCTTGAGCACGCCGCGCTCCGCCGTCGAGACGATGGCGAAGGGCGGGCGGTTATAGACCATCAGCACGGCGGTCACGGGCGAGCCCGGGTTCTGGTCGAGGAACTTCGCCAGCGAGTTGATGTCCATGAAGCCGATGGGATAGGTGCCGGCGGCGATGCGGGTGATGCCCTTCACCGATCCGGGGCCCGAGTCGATGGTGACATCCAGGCCCTCGGCGGCGTAGTAGCCCTTGTCGATGGCGACGAAATAGGGCGCCGAGGGACCCTCGAATTTCCAGTCGAGCGCAAACTTGACGGCGGTTTCCGCGGCCGCGGCATGGGCCGAGAGCGCCAGCGCGGCGGCCGAGAAGAGCGCGGCGCACCCGCGGCCCGGTCGGGGAAGGCGAAGACAGCGTGACATCATGGGTTTCGTTCTCCCGTTCTGTGGAACTGCGCGCAACGCCTCGACGCCGCACGTCGCAAATAAACCTTGCAGGGCCCGCGCCGGGGCCTGCCCGCCCGCCGCGAGTCCTTGTCCGGCCGGACGCATCATCCTCCGTTCGGGCGCGCGGCGGAAGACGAAAATCGCATCGGCATGCCCGCCGCGGGTATTTTTTCGTCAGTCTGCCGCATGTGAACTTTTTTCTTAAATGAAAGGTTGTTTTTGTATCTGAATAGCCTATATTCCCTCTCTGCGGGTACAAAAAGGGAACAATCGGGCAGATGACCTGACGAGGCTGGGCGCGCGCGGCACGGGCCGCACCATGGCGCTATTCGGGATTTCCGGGGGCAAACCGGACTCAGGGCCGGACAGGGGAGGTGCGCGCGCCGGCCGCCCCTGTGCCGACCGACTCGATGCAATCCGGCCCGCGCGGCGGGAAGTGAAGTGACGATGAACATGACCGAAGCGTATCCGCGGCGGCGGGCCTATGGCGAGGACCTGCGCCGCCTGGCGGTCATGGCGGTGCTGGAGGAGGGGATGAGCCTGGCGGCCGCGGGCCGGCGGTTCGGCGTGAGCGGAGTCAGCGTCGCAAGCTGGGTGAAGCGCTGGCGCGAGCGCCGCCTCGCCAGCCTCCGCCGCAAACGCGCGGCCGCCGGGCGTCCGTCATCCTGAGTGGCGGTGGCCTTCGCCCCGCGAGGGCCGGCGCGTATCGAAGGACGACGGCCATCGCGCCGGCGAAGAAATATCCGAAACCCCTCTTTAGGGAGGGCGCGCAAGGGGGCGTCTGCCGTTAGCAAGCGCCCTGCGGCGCGGCTCCGGAGGAGGGGCCGCATTCCGTAAGGGCGGAGTGTGGCGTGAG
>JAJECZ010000181.1 GCA_022821735.1 Alphaproteobacteria bacterium
TGGGCGACGTAGAGCTCGGGCCGGCCGTCGCCGTCGATATCGGCGAGGGCGAGGCCGCCGCCCTCCCGGCCTCCTTCGCTCAATTCTGCAGCGTCTTCGTCGTCGCCGGGGATCGCGACGCGGTAGCTCAGGCCGACCGCCTCGGTCACGTCGACGAAGCCGGCGCGGGCGCTCGTCGCCGGAAACTCAGGGTCATCGGCAGCCACCGCCCCGCCCGCCACCGTCAGGCCGGCGAGACAGGCAAAAACCGCCGAGACGCGCACGCCATGCAAAGGGGATATCGCCATCCTGCCGCCGCCGTCAGAGACTCGCCCGCTCTATTACCAAATCTCCGGCATCAACGAAGCAGGGCACGCCGCCGCTAGCGCGCGGTTGCCTCCCCGCGACGCTTGGTGAATTGTCCCCGCGACGCAAACGCCGGACGCACGAAGGGGACCGAGCCTGTGCCGACAATCGACAAGCTGGAGATCGATCTGTTCCGCCTGCCGCTGCCGGTGCCGATGGGGGCCGCGGCTGCGGGCGTGATGACCGCCTTCGACATGGTAACGGCGCGGATCACGGACAGCGACGGCGCCACGGGCATGGGCTACACCGTGATGCACGAGGGCCAGGGCGGACCCATCGCGGCACTCTGCGACGGGACCTTCCGGCAGAGCGTCGAAGGCCGCGACCCGGACCTGATCGAGACCATCTGGCGGGACATCTACAGGCGCCACCACTATGCCGGCCGGGGCGGGCCCGTGGGCTTCGCGATGGCGGCGGTGGATGTCGCGCTCTGGGACCTCAAGGGCAACCGTCTCGGCACGCCGCTCTGGCGGCTGCTCGGCGGCGCCGATCCCTCGGTCAGAGCCTACGCCGGCAACATCGACCTGAACTTCCCCTTGGACGAGCTGCTGGACGGCGGCATGGCGAGCGTCGAGCAGGGGTTCCGCTCGGTCAAGATGCGGCTCGGCCGCCCGACCATCGCCGAGGACATCGCCCGCGTGGACGCGATGCGCAACCATCTGCCCGACGACATCGAGCTGATGGCGGACGCGAACGAGGCGTGGCGGGTGGACCAGGCGGCGCGCGCCATGACGCTGCTTGAGCCCTTCGACCTGGTCTGGCTTGAAGAACCCATCGCGCCCGACAACACCGCCGGCTACGCGCACCTGCGCTCGCTCGGCAAGGTGCCGCTTGCGGCGGGCGAGAACCACCATACGCTCGCGGAGTTCGCGGCGCTGATCGCAGCCGGCGGCGTCGACTTCCCGGAGCCCGACCTCACCACCTGCGGCGGCATCACGCCCTTCATGAAGATCGCGCATCTCGCGGAAGCCCACGGCCTGCCGGTGATGAGCCACGGCGCGCACGACCTGCACATCCACCTGCTGGCGGCGGCGCCGAACGCGGCCTACCTGGAGTGGCATGCCTTCGGCCTCGAGAGGTTCATGGCGGACCCGCTGACGGTCGAGGGCGGCTATGCGCGCGCACCGGACCGGCCGGGCCACGGCATCGCGTTCGACTGGCAGGCCCTCGCCGCTCACCGGCAATGACCCGATATCCTGCCGCTGGTGACGGCCGGCCCTCGGTGGCCGGCCCTTCGGTCCTGACCATGCCGTATTGTTCTCCATGCGCGGTTGGCGCACTGTTCGCGGGTGAAGCAGGGAGCCGAAGCCAGAGCGACCCCACCGATGGCCGAATCGGACGAAGCCGCCTCTAGTTCCCCGCCGGACCCCTTCCTGCTCTACGACGGCGAGTGCCCGTTCTGCAGCTACTATGTCGCGAAGTCCCGGTTCGAGACGCGCGCCGGCCGTCCGCTCACTCTCATCGACGGCAGGGAGGCGCCCGACCTCGTCGCCCGGCTGCGGCGTGAAGGCTTCGATCTTGAGGAGGGGATGATCCTGCTCCTCGACGGCCGGCGGTACCACGGCGCGGCGGCGATGACCGCGCTCAAGGCCATGAGCGCCGGCCCCGGCCGTTTCAACGCGTTCGCGCGCTGGTTCGCATCGAGCCCAGCGCGGGTGCGCGCGGTCTATCCCTGGCTGCGCCGGCTGCGCCGCGCGGCGCTGATGGCGAAGGGCACGCCGCGCTTCCGGGACTGAGGGCGGGGGACGGGTCACTCCTCTGCCTTGCGGACTGCGGCCGCCGCGCCTTCCGACGAGGGCTCCGCGTCGCCCAGCGCATCCAGCATGGCGTCGAAGCGGGCGGCGGTGATGGGCGGATACCAGTCGGGGACCAGTCCTTCGGCGGCCTGCATCTTCTCGGGGCGGAGCACCCAGGGGTCTTCTGCGAACCAGTTCATCCCGCCCACGGCGGCGAGGTCCACGTCGGGGTCGATGAGGCGCCGATAGGGCTGGCCGTTCACGTTCTTGACGACGTCGGCGTAGATCCGCACCGCGCCGACGCCGGTCTCCGCGTAGTGCGCCTTCATCCGCCCCACGAAGTGCAGCAGCATCTCCGGCTTGGCGAACACCATCCAGGTCTGCAGGGGGTCGAGGTGCGCCGGCATGTCGATGACCCAGGCCTCGCCCTCCGGCGTGACGGCGATGAGGCGCCCGTCCGCGCCGTGGACGTAGAGCATCATGCGCCACGAGAATTTCTGGCCCTCTTCGGTCCATCCCACGTATCCCTCGAAGAAGGTGTCGCGGACCGGCAGCCAGATCTGGACCAGGGCGTAGAGGACGAGCGCCGCCAGCGCCACCGGGTGCAGGGGCCGGAAGGCGGCGCGACTTCCCTCGCCCGCCGCCGGCCTGCCGCCGACGATCCGCACCGCGTGGCCGATCCACGCCGGCAGGGGTGGGCGCGGCAGCCGCAGCCACGTCAGGACGGTACCGATTCGCCTGCCGAGGACCGTGGGCCACGCGGGGGAGAACAGGATCGTCGTCGCCGCGATGGTCATCCAGGGGAAGACGCCGATGTTGAAGAGGTGGGCATTGGTCACGTGGAAGGCGCAGTAGAGCAGGAACACCCAGAGCCGGGTC
>JAJECZ010000349.1 GCA_022821735.1 Alphaproteobacteria bacterium
CAAACGATCTATATGGGCCTGTTCCTCACCCCGATCACCCTCGTGCCGGCGCTCTTCGTCTGGGAGTGGCCGGAGCCCGTTCACTATCTTTGGCTTATCGCCATCGGCATTTTCGGCACTCTCGGCCACCTCGCCTTCGCGCAGGCCGTCAAGCTCGCCGATTCGACGGCCGTCCTGCCGCTCGACTTCCTGCGGCTCATCTGGGCGAGCCTGATCGGATTCTTCCTGTTCGCCGAAGTGCCCGACGCCCTGTCCTGGCTCGGAGGCACAGTCATTTTCGCCTCGGCGACCTATATCGCCTTGCGGGAAAGCCGGCTGGCGCAGTCGAAGCAGATGCCGGCTGCTTCTTCCGGCACCCGGTAAAGGCCGATGTTCGCGCGCTTCCAGGCCCTGCCGCCTGTCGCCCAGGGCATGTCCCTGATGATCGCGACCACGCTCTGCTTCACGACGATGCAGACGATGGTGCGGCTGATGGGCGAGGTGCTGCCGCCCTTCGAGGTCGCGTTCTTCCGCAACCTGTTCGGCCTGCTCGCGCTGGCGCCGATCTTCCTGCGCCACGGCGTTGCGCCCTTGCGCACGAAGAAGCTGCATCTGCATGCGCTGAGAGGCGCGGTGCAGGCGGGCGGAATGCTGGCCTTCTTCACCGGAGTCACGATGATTCCGCTCGCCGAGGTCACAGCGCTTTCGTTCTCCGCACCGCTGTTCGGCAGCCTGCTGGCCGTGATCCTGCTGGGCGAGATCATCCGCGTGCGCCGCATCACGGCGCTGGTCGCCGGTTTCGCCGGCGTGCTGCTGGTGCTGCGCCCGGGTTTCGCGGAAGTCAGCACGGGGGCCATGCTGATCGTCGCCTCCTCGCTCACATGGGGCATGGCGATCACGCTCATCAAGGTGCTGGCGAAGACCGAATCGAGCGTGACGCAGACCGTCTATATGGGCCTGTTCCTTACGCCGATAACCTTCGTCCCCGCGCTCTTCGTCTGGGAATGGCCGCAGCCGGAGCATTACATCTGGTTTGCAGCCATCGGCATTGTCGGCACCGTCGGCCACATCGCTTTCGCGCAGGCCGTCAAGCTTGCCGACTCGACGGCGGTGCTGCCGCTCGACTTCCTGCGGCTGATCTGGGCCAGCCTCGTCGGCTTCCTCCTGTTCGCCGAGGTACCGGACGCCCGGTCCTGGCTCGGCGGCGCGGTCATTTTCGCCTCAGCGACCTATATCGCCTTCCGCGAAAGCCGGCTCGCGCGGTCGAGATAGGTTCACAATGCTTCCACTGACACTTGAACAAGCGGACAAACCCCCATATAATAACGCTGAATTTGACATTTCGGAGTCATTCCGATGACCAGCGCGATCATGCGTTCCGAGCGGCCGGTGCTTTTCTCGCCCCGGCTGCGCCACGGCCTCCGCCGGCTGGGGCTGAGGGCGCTCGGCAGCGTGCAACTCGCTGCGGGGCTGGCGCTGGCGCTGGCGCTGGTTACCTACGACGCCTCCGATCCTGCCGCCAATGTCGCCTCCGGCGGCGCGACCTCGAATGTGCTCGGCAGCGCCGGCGCCTGGATTGCGGACTGGCTGCTGCGCGGCTTCGGCGTGGCGGCTGCGGCCGCGGCCGTCGCCCCGATCGCCTGGGGATGCCGCGGGCTCAAGCTGAAGCGCACCCGTCGCACCGCGCTGCGCCTTGTTGCCCTTGTGCTGGTCCTGCCTTGCCTTGCCATGGGGCTGGCAGCGCTTCAGGGCGTCGGCGACTGGCCGCTTCGAGAGGGGCCGGGGGGCGCTATCGGCACGGTGCTGTACCACCGCGCGGAGCTGTTGTTCGGCGGTTCGGCGTGGATCGTCCATGCCGCCAGCCTTGGCGTCGGGGCGCTGCTCGCGGCCTGGGCGTTCGGTTTCGACCTGGAGGACTGGGCCTGGGTTGGCGCCGGCGTGGTTGCGGCCGGGCGCGGGCTTCGGCGTGCCGCAGCCCTGCTCCCTGTGCCGTCGGTGAGGCTTTCCGCCCATGCCCGGCGGACCGAGAACCCGCATCGCACCCGGCGTCGGACCGCGCCGGCGCTGCGCCAGGCCGGAGTTGAGGAGGACGACATAATCGTCCCCGTCGAAGCTGAGGAAGTGCCTCCCGTGCCGCCGCCGCCGGCACCGCCCGAGCAGCCGCCGGCCCGGCGCAGGAAGCGCGGACCGGCGATCCAGCAGCGCAGGCTGCCTCTCGACGACGGCTATGTGGCGCCGCCCGTCGAACTGCTGCAACTGCCGCCGCCCGATGCCGAGCGCGGCATGCCCGACGATGAGACCCTGGAGCGCAACGCAGCCCTGCTGATGTCGGTGCTTGAGGATTTCGGCATCGGCGGCGAGGTGGTTGCGACGCGCCCGGGCCCCGTGGTGACGCTCTACGAATTCGAGCCCCAGGCCGGAATCAAGTCGTCGCGCGTCATCGGGCTCGCCAACGACATTGCCCGCTACATGTCCGCGGTCTCCGTGCGCGTCGCGCTTGTTCCCGGCCGTACGGTAATCGGCATCGAAATGCCGAACCGGACCCGCCAGACGGTCTTCATGCGCGAGCTGATCGAGACGGATGCGTACGAACTGTCGAAGGCCGACCTGCCGCTGATACTCGGCAAGGATATCGGCGGCGGCCCGCAGGTTGCCCAGCTGGAGCGGATGCCGCATCTGCTGATCGCCGGCACGACCGGTTCCGGCAAGTCGGTGGCGATCAACACCATGATCCTCTCGCTGCTCTACAGGCTGCCGCCGGAGCGCTGCCGGCTCATCATGGTCGATCCGAAGATGCTGGAGCTCTCGGTCTATGAGGGAATTCCGCATCTCCTGACCCCGGTCGTCACCGATCCCAGGAAGGCCGTCGTCGCGCTCAAATGGACCGTGCGCGAGATGGAGAACCGCTACCGGGCGATGTCCGCGCTCGGCGTGCGCAATATCGGCGGCTACAACGCGCGTATCGCGGAGGCGCTCAAGCAGGGCGAGACCCTGACGCGCCGGGTGCAGACAGGCTACGACCCGGAGACGGGCGCACCAGAGTTCGAGGACCAGCCGCTCGACATGCGCCCGCTGCCCTTCATCGTGGTGGTGATCGACGAGCTCGCCGATCTGATGCTGGTGGCGCGGAACGACATAGAGACCGCGATCCAGCGTCTCGCCCAGATGGCGCGGGCGGCCGGCATCCACCTGCTGATGGCGACCCAGCGCCCGTCGGTGGATGTCATCACAGGTACGATCAAGGCGAATTTCCCGACCCGGATCAGCTTCCAGGTCACCTCCAAGATCGACAGCCGCACCATTCTGGGAGAAGGCGGTGCGGAGCAGCTTCTCGGCCAGGGTGACATGCTGTTCATGGCCGGCGGCGGCCGCATCGCCCGCATCCACGGCCCCTTCGTCTCGGACGAGGAAGTCGAGGAGGTCGTCGCCCACCTGAAGACGCAGGGGTCGCCCGACTACCTCGACGCCATCACCGAGGACGAGGACGTCGCCTCCGGGATTCCGGGCTTCGAGAAGCCTGAAGGCGAGTCTGGCGACGACGACCTCTACGACCGCGCCGTGGCATTCGTTGCACGCGAGCGCAAGGTGTCCGTCAGCCTCATCCAGCGCCATCTGCGTATCGGCTATAATCGCGCCGCGCGCATCGTCGAGGAGATGGAGGCGCAGGGTGTCGTCAGCGGGCCCAACCACCAGAACAAGCGCGAAGTGCTGGTAGGCGGACATGTCGATTGACCGGCTGCTTCGGAACGCGGCGGCGGCTTTGCTTTCCTTTGCGTTTGCTTTGCCCGCCTGGGCCGACAGCGCCGCCCTCGACGACGGGGACCGTGCCGCGATCGCCCGCGTCGAAGCCTATCTCAACGGCCTGACCACACTGGAGGCGCGCTTCGTGCAGATCGATTCCTCGGGCGAGGCAGCTACCGGCACGCTCAAGGTCAAACGACCGGGGCGGATGCGCTTTGAATACGACCCCCCGACGCCGATCCTCCTGGTGTCGCCCGGCTCGGAACTGATCTATTACGACCGCGACCTCCAGACGGCGACCCGCCTCGACTGGGAGGACACGCCCGCCTGGTTCCTGCTGGCGAACAGAGTTTCTCTGGCGCCCGGCAGCCCCTATCGGGTCGTCGATGTCCAGCGTTCGCCCGGCCTGCTCGTCTTCACGGCCGTGGACGCCGACGCCCCGGAGGACGGGCGCATTGCCGTCATCTTCGCCGACCGTCTCGGAGCGCTGAAGCTGACGGGATGGGTTGCGGTGGACGCACTCGGCCAGCCGACGCGGGTCACGCTGTTCGACGTCTCGACGAACCGCCCCATCGACAATAAGGCCTTTGTATTCGACGAGCCCATTTCCGCCTTCGAGAAGCAGGACCCGTAGCAGGGCCCGGGCTGAAGGCGGTTGAAACGCGGCGCCCGGCAGCGAATAATCCGGCAAAGCCGGCCGCCACGGAGCTACCTGAAATGCAGACACTGACCCCCGAACAACGACGCAACTGGAATATAGACGGCTATCTGCTGGTCGAGGGTGCATTGCCGCCCGACCAGGTGTCCTTCTTCTCGGACAAGATCGACGAGGTCCGCAAGCGTCCCGGCTACGAGCCCTTGTCCGGCATGCTGCCGCGCGGCCATTACGGATGGGTCGAGCAATGCGCCGACCAGAACCCGGAAGCCTTCATGGACCGGCGCGACCTGCTCTCCTACGACCAGGCCTTCATCGACCTCATCGACCATGCGCCGGTGTTCGACCTGATCGTGGACATCATGGGGCCGAACCTCGCCTTCAGCATGTCGCAGGCGATCGTGCGCGCTTCCGGCGACGGGTTCGAGGGCTTCACACACACCGACGGCGGCGAGGGGCAGCGCGAGGTGCGGGTGACGGAGACGAGCCGGCCCATCGCGGTCAAGGCGCTCTACCTGCTCACCGATGTGGAAGGCCGCAATGCCGGCAATTTCACCGTGTATCCCGGCAGCCACATGCGTCCCTTCCCCTGGGACCGCCAGCCGCCGCTATCGCCGCAATCGCCGGGCGCGGTGCATCTGGAGGGCAAGGCGGGCGACTGCTTCATCTTCTCCCATGCCCTCTGGCACGGGCCCGCGCCCAACAAGTCCGGCCGCGCGCGCAAAACGCTGCTCTACAACTATTCGCAGATGTTCATGCGCGCCTACGACTATAACGGCTCGCACGCGCTGACCCAGCGGGCCACGCCGCGCCAGCGCCGCCTGATGGGCGACCTCGGCTACGACTTCCGCCCCGGCTCCTATTTCTATGTGCCGGACGACCAGAACGAGGTCATCATGGGCCGCAGCGAAGCGGCAGCCGCAGCCGAATAGGATGCGGCCTCCCGGAGGCGCTCAGAAGGCGGTGAAATACTCCGCGTGCTCCCATTCCGAGACGGTCATGAGGTACCGGTCCCATTCGGCGCGCTTCAGCCGCGCCAGATAGGACACGAAACCGTCCCCGAGAGCGGCGCGATACATCTCCGACGCCTCGAAACGCTCGATGGCGGCCAGCAGGCTGACCGGCAGGCGCTCGGCGCCTTCGTCGTCATAGGGGTCGGCAAGGGGCGGCGGCGGAGCCAGGCCGTTCTCCAGCCCGTCCAGCCCCGACAGTATCTGGAAGGCGAGCGCGAAATAGGGATTGGCGGTGCTGTCGGGCACGCGGTTTTCCACCCGGCTGGCCGGGTCGCCGGGAGCCAGAAGCGTGCGCAGCATGGCGCCGCGATTGTCCCCGGCCCAGCCGATGCGGTTGGGCGCCAGCAGGTAGGCCGTGTAGCGCTTGTAGCCGTTCACCGTCGGCGTCGTGGCGATGCAGGACGCCGCCGCATGGCGCAACAGACCGGCGATCCAGCCGCTTGCCGCGGGCGTCAGCGCGCCGTCCGGGCCGGGAATGAACAGGTTCCGCCCGTCCGCATCGGCGAGGGACTGGTGGATATGCCAGCCATTGCTCGCGGCGTTGGGCAGTCGGGGCCGGGCCATGAAGGAGGCCAGGAGCCCCTCGCGGTGGCACACCTCCTTGACCATCGTGCGGAAGTTGACGGCCATGTCGGCAATCGTCATCGCGTCGGCGTGGGAAAAGGTGAACTCGAACTGGCCCGGCCCCATCTCGATCTCGACGCTGCGCACCGGCATGCCCATGGCCTGCGCGGCGCGGCGGAGCCTGTCCAGAATCGCCTCGGCCTCGCCGTAACGGGTCTCGGTCAGATACTGGTAGCCTTGGTTCAGGGCGCGCGTCGCCGGAGGGCGGGCGGGCATGGTGGTATCGGCGTGCTCGAGCGCCGGGTCCACGACCTCGAAGATCTGGAACTCCACCTCCAGTCCCACGACCGCCCGCATGCCCCGTTCGGAGAGCCTGTCGCTGGCGCCTTGCAGGATCCGGCGCGAGGCGAAGGAGACGGGCTCCCCCGAAGTCGCCGACACATCGCAATGGATCAAGGCCGAGTGCGGGGACCAGGGCAACATGCGGAATGTGTGCGGCAGCGGAGCCAGCAACAGGTCGCCCGCCCCCAGCATCGGCGCATCGCCGCCTTCCGACCAGACGGGAAACACCGTCCGGTGGGAGACGTCCTTGAGCAGCAGGGTAGAAGGGACGCGAATGCCCGAGGCGAAGGCGTCCGTC
>JAJECZ010000547.1 GCA_022821735.1 Alphaproteobacteria bacterium
GCGCCCGCCCACCAGCACGCTGATCCGGTCGGCGAGCGCGAACACGACATCCATGTCATGCTCGACCAGCAGCATGGTCTTCTCGCCCTTCAGGCCTTCGAGGATGCCGGTCATGCGCCGGCTTTCCTCCGCGCTCATGCCGGCCATCGGATCGTCCAGCAGCAGCAGTTCCGGCTCCGCCGCAAGCGTCATGGCGATTTCCAGCTGTCGGTGCTCGCCGTGGCTGACGGCTCCGGCGCGCTCTTCGGCCACCCCGGCGAGGCCCACCCGCTCAAGCGCCGCCATTGCCGGGCGGATGAGCGCCGGGTCGTTCCTCGCCGGGCGCCAGAAGCGGAAGCTCCGCCCGTCGCGCGCGAGCACCGCCAGCATCGCATTGTCCACCACCCGCATCCCGGGCACGACGCTGGTGATCTGGAACGAGCGCGCAAAGCCGAGCCTCGCCCGGGCATGGGCGGGCCTGCGGGCGATGTCGCGCCCGCCGAACAGGACGCGGCCGCGGTCCGGCCGCAACTCCCCGGCGAGCAGCGAGATCAGGGTCGTCTTGCCGGCCCCGTTCGGCCCGATCACCGCATGGACCTCGCCGCGCCGGACCTCCATCGACACGCCGTCGACGGCGGCAACGCCGCCGAAGCTCTTCTGCAGGTCCTCGACCCGGAGCAGCGCTTCGTCAGCCACGGCGCCCCTCCAGCAGCCCGGCGAGCCCGCCGCGCGCGAACAGCACGACCAGGATAAGCAGCAGGCCGAAGGGAAGCTGCCAGTAGATCGTCCAGCCGGACAGCAGCTCCTCGAGCAGCAGGAAAGCGGCCGCGCCCATCAGCGGCCCGAACAGCGCGCCGGTCCCGCCCAGGACCACCATGAAGATCAGCTCGCCCGAGCGCGTCCAGTCCATCATCTCGGGGCTGATGAAATTGGTGAAATTGCCGAGCATGGCGCCGCTGAGGCCGCAGAGCGCGCCGGCCAGCGTGTAGGCGGCGAGGCGGTGGCGGTAGAACGCGAAGCCGAGCGAAGCCATCCGGCGTTCATTGCCCCTGGCGCCCTCGATCACCATGCCGAAGCGCGACCGCACGAGCCGGTGCACCAGGTAGAGCGTGCCGAGCAGGACCGCGAAACACGCATAGTAGAGGGTGAGGCTGTCCTCCAGATCGACCAGCGGGAACTCCGAGCGGATATCGATCACCAGCCCGTCATCGCCGCCATATTCCTCGATGCTGACCACGGCGAAGAACACCATCTGCGCGAACGCCATCGTGATCATGATGAAATAGACGCCGCGCGTGCGCAGCGCGATCGCGCCCGTGGCGAGCGCGAACAGGGAGGAAAATGCGACGGCGAACAGGATATGCAGCCAGCCGTCATAGATTTCGTAGTAGGCCGGGATGCCGACCGCATAGGCGCCGATGCCGATATAGGCCGCATGGCCGAAGCTGATCATGCCGCCATGGCCGAGGATGAGGTTGAGCGAGGTGGCGGCCGCGGCCAGGCAGACGAGGCGCGTCAGGATATCGACATAGAAGGGCTGGCCGGCCGCGAGCGCGAGCGGCGGCCCGGCCGCGAGCGCCGCCAGCAGCAGCCAGCCGACGGCCCGGCTCATCGCGTCTTCGGCGGGAAGAGGCCCTGCGGACGGAACGCCAGCACGGACGCCATCAGGATGTAGATCAGCATTGCCGAGAGCGCCGGCGCGGAGGTTTCCGCCGCCTGCGCGCTCATCAGCAGCTTGAGGCCCATGTCGAGGAAGGACCGGCCCATGGTGTCGATCAGCCCGATCAGCAGCGCCGCCACGAACGCGCCCCGGATCGACCCGATGCCGCCCACGATGACGACGACGAAGGCCGTGATGATGATCTCGTTGCCCATCCCGATGGAGGCCTCGGTGATCGGCGCGATCATCATGCCGGCGAGCCCCGCCATCACCGCCCCGAGTGCGAACACCAGCGTGAACAGGAGGCCGATATCGATGCCGAGCGCGCCGGCCATCGCCGGGTTGGAGGCGCCCGCCCGGATGCGCATGCCGAGCCGCGTCTTCGTGACCAGCACATAGAGCCCGGCGGCCACGGCAAGCCCGGCCCCGATGATCAGCAGCCGGTAGGTCGGGAACACCAGCCCGCCCGGCAGGTGCTGCTGCCCGTCCGCCCAGGCCGGCAGGCGGATCGCCATGCCCTCCGGCCCCCAGAGGATCTGCACCAGCGTGTCGAAGCAGAGGATGAGCCCGAAGGTCGCCAGCACATGGTCGAGATGGTCGCGGCGGTAGAGGCGGCGCACCACGAGAAGCTCGACCGCAGCCCCGACCAGCGCCGTGGCCGGCAATGCCAGCGCCACCGCCAGCAGGAAGGAGCCGGTCGCGTCCGTCAGCGTGGCGCAGAAATAGGCGCCCACCATGTAGAGCGAGCCGTGCGCCAGGTTGACGAAGTCCATGATGCCGAAGATGAGCGTCAGCCCGGAGGCCAGCAGGAACAGCAGCACTCCGAGCTGAAGCCCGTTCAGCAGTTGCGCGGCGACGAGACCCGCATCCATGGGCGGGCCGGCTCCTCCGCTACATCTTGCACTCGGCGGCGTAGACGTCCTGGTGGTCCTTCAGCACGGTATCGACCACCGTCGTCGTCCACACCCCGTCAGCATCCTCGACCACCTGCCGCAGATAGAAGTTCTGGATCGGGAAGTGGTTGTTGCCGTAGCGGAACGGCCCGCGCACGGAGGGGAAGTCGGCCTTCATCATGGCCGCGCGCATCCCGTCCATGTCGTCCATGTTCCCGCCGACCGCCTCGACGGCGCTCTTGATGAGGAAGATCGTGTCGTAGGACTGCGCGGCGTAGAAGGACGGGTAGCGCCCGTAGGCCTCCTTGAAGCCGGAGACGAACTTCCTGTTCTGCGGCGTGTCGAGGTCGGGGCCCCAGAACTGCGTGTTCAACGAGCCGAGCACGCCCGACATGCCGGCCTTCTGGAGGTTCGGCAGCGCGATCGAATCGACGGTGAACACCGTGTAGAGCGCGATTTCGCCCTGCAGGCCGGCCTGCTGGTACTGCTTGATGAAGGCGCCGCCGGCCTTGCCCGGATAGAACACGAAGATGCCGTCCGCCCCGGAGGCCTTGGCCTTGGCGAGTTCGGCGGAGAAGTCGAGCTGGGCGTCCTTGCCCCACTTGGTCATGTCCTTGCCGAGGATCTCGCCCTTGAAGGTGCGCTCGACGCCGGAGACCATGTTCTTGCCGGCGGCGTAGTTGGGCGCCATCACGTAGAGCGACTTGACGCCGCGCTGGTTCAGCACCTCGCCCATCGCCATCGGTGTCTGGTCGTTCTGCCAGGAGGTGGAGAAGAAGTTCTCGTGGCAGAGCTTGCCGGCGATCTGCGAGGGGCCGGCATTGGAGCTGATGAGGAATTTGCCGCCGTCGAGCGCGGATTTGCGCGAGGCCAGCAGCACATGCGACCAGATGAACCCGGCGACGAAATGCACATCGTCCTGTTTGACCAGCTTGTCGGTCTTTTGCTTGCCGGTCTCCGGCTTGAAGCCGTCGTCCTCGATGATGAGCTCGACCTCGAGCCCGCCCATCTTCCCGCCGATGTCCTGCATGGCGAGATTGACAGCATCGACCATGTCGCGCCCGATGACGCCCGCGGGCGTGGTGACCGTCGTGACGAACCCTATCTTCACCTTGTCGGCGCCGAAAGACGGCGACGCCAGCAGCGCGGCGGCAGCCGCCAGCGCAAGCGCGGTTTTCTTCATGTCGTGAATCCTCCCCGGTTTGGCGGCAGACCGCCGGACTGCGTTAATCTACCGCCTTTCCGTCCCGGACGGAAATCGGCCGCGCCGCGCGGGTCAGGCCGGCTCGCGCTCCTCCAGCCAGCGGACGAAGTCCTTAAAGTCCTCATCCACCAGCCGTTCGAATCTTGCGGCGAACACAGGTTTCGCGCGGCGGCCTCCGCGACCCCGGTTGCACTGCGCGGTTTTGAACCACGCCCTGTCGAACCGCTCGTCGGCCCTTTGCAGACCGGTCCATAGCTTGCTGTACCGATCAACTTCGCCCAGTCCCGACGCCGCCGCGATGGCATTGAAGACAGCGGCCGCAAAGTCCGGAAGCTCCTTGTTGAGGGTTATCGTCTCCTCGAATAACCCATATCTCGCCATGTGGTTCCGGGTCTGCGCCTCGATCTTCTCGTCCGAAGCCTTCTCCTCTGCGGTCGGCTTGTCCTTCCGTGAGAGCCTGTTCCAGACTGGCGCAATTCTTCGCCATATCAGCGAGACCTTTATCAGGCGGTAGAGGGCTTCTTCCCGGGCTGTTCTGGCTTCGTCGATTCCGGTGTCCGTCATTTGCACCAGTTTCTCGGTTAAGGCGTCCCACAGTTCGGCATCCTCCAACCACTCCCCAGGCTTCGACTCGTCTTCGCAATGCGCCAGGTTCAGCTGGTAGTAGAAGCAGCAAAGAACGACATTCCAGTCCCGTTCCTCGAACATCTCCTGCTTGCGGGCAATATCGGTCCAGTGCTCCATGTCCATGTCGTAAATCCGGCTAAACGACAGACGGTTGCCGTGATAACGCTCCTCCTCCATGTTCGCGCGCATCTGCATGATCTGCTGCCCTGCGGTCCAGGATACGGGCAGGCGCAAGTCCCGTCCCGCGAGTACGCAAAGCAGTTTTTCGCTAACCTCGAACTCCCTCTGTGGCGGCCTCGGCGGATTCGTCAACCAATTGCGCAGGGTTTTCTGGTTGCGCTGGCCCACAGCCCGGGCGAATTCGGACAGCGGGACCCGCGGCAGGGTTCGTCCCAGGCTCAGGACCTCGTCAACGGCCAGCATGGGCCTTCGCTCCTTCCGACGCCGTCGTGAAACCGACCGCTCCGCCAAGCCGCCCGAACGGTCGGAAAACGCCTGTTTCCGCCGGGACCGGCGTCACGACGCGCCGCACGGACAACGCCGTCCAATGTGCCGTACGCAAACTACGGTGTCGAGCGGACGTCCGGCCGCTTCCCGGGAAGCGTTGTTCCAATCCCGTTTACTTCCCCGAGTTCCAAAGGCCGGATATTTCAAGCCATGCCAAGCAGCTGCCGAACTTTGGCGACTGCCTCGCGGATCTTGAGGACTACATAAACGACAACCAGTACAGTTATCATCAAGCCTGCCGCTCCTGCGATACCGTAAACGAAAATCTGATTTAAAAGATCCACGCGTTCGATATCCAATTGGCAGTGCGGGGACAAGCGGCAACCGTACCCGGTGAATGCTAACGTCTTCATGATAAACCTCCCGATCCCAGTTGTATCGATGGCTACCAGTCGATCCTGGCTCGGATATTACCTTGCCCACATCGACATATTCTGGGACCCCTTTCCTGTTACCCGCGGCGGAAGCATGACCGAAGGAACGACAGAATATGTTCGCCTATTACTCCTACCATTACGATGATACCTATCGTCAGAGCGAAGCCAATCACCGGCGCAAAAGTCCACAGCATCATCTTGATGGTACTCACTTCTCCTCCGCCGTAACTTAACGGCACCATACCTATACTGACTGCCTCCGCGCCGGAGGCGGCGGCTGTTGTCAGGACCAAGACGGCCAGAAGGCCCACGATAGCCAGCGCCAGCAACACCGCCGCCACCAACGATCCATTCGCTTTCTTGTCCGCCCAGTGCTTAGCGGTCTTCTCGTCCAGGTCCCATCGCGGCATTTCTCCATTCTCCTTCTTCGGCTCCTGCTCCCGCCACTCGGGCATCCCGCCGAGCAGCACCATCATCCCGCTCACGTAGGGCACGACCTCTCTCCTCTCAGCTTCCGGTTCATGCCTTGACGGGCCGGGTGGCTTTCGGCTCGCCCGGTCGCAGCGCCTCGCTCGCCCGACGATAACGAAGGTATATCATTTTCCTAAGCGGGCATCTAGAGAAAAAAATGGTTATTCGGTCATAAATCGTATATTATGTCTCGACTACCTACCGAGCCTGGCACGTGGAAGGAGCAGAGAATGCAGCACATTTACTGGGGCATCGCCGCGCCGCCCTGGGATGTCCGCCCCTGGACCCGATCGGGAGAGGCGCAGTATCGCCGGCCGTCGCCCACGAGTGCCCAAGACGACGACCCGCGGGAACGAGGCGGAGATGCGAGGGAGGAAGCGGCCCCCGACGCCGACCAGACGGGCCGATCTGCGCGCGATGGAGGATGAACGGAATGGTCATGCTACCAGGCGAGTGGCCGGAGCAGCATCTCGCGCGGGACAACGCTGCCGCCGGACTCGGGGCGAGCCTGCTGGTCCTGCTGCTTATAGCTGGCGGCGTCCTGCTGCTACGGGGGCTGGCGGCGGCGCTGTTTTGAGATCGAAAGGAGACAACCAATGCCACTCCCAGGCGTCACCGTAGGAGACTCGATCCTCCCCGACGACCCCCGCGTCCCCGGCAACGACTCTGCCGCCGTGACCCGCATGGCCCGCATGGAGCGGGAAGCAGCGGACCGGGAAACCGAGCGGTGCAGCAAACTCACCTGGGAGCAGCAGGAACGCGAAAAACGGCGGCGCAAGGCGAAGGCCTTCCTCGCGGGCGTGCTTCTGTTCGGCCTGACGGTCGCCCTCATCCAGTGGCTTTTCGACCTCCCGGCCCTGCCTGCCGTCCTGTTCGGTGCAATCCTGTTTCAAGGGATTTGGATCTGGAGTGTCCGCAACGACGTCTCGGAACTGAGCGGCAAGATCGCGGAAACGGCTCCGGACGCCGACTCGACGGACCGGTCGGCGCGCGATGGAGGATGAAAGGAGCGAAGACATGAGCATACTCGTCCCCGAATTGAGGCTTCTCTTCCATGAAGAGCAGGCGCGGACGCGGGCCATCCCGGAAGAGCGGGAGCGGGAAGAGCAGCGGAAGCCGCTCATCCCGGAAGAGCGGGCGAACGCGAAGGAGGAATTGTCGAAGCCGCGTCCCGGCGGGACAGCCCGCATGGCTGTCGTTCTGGTGACGCTGCTGCTGGCGCTCATCGGCGCGAGCGGCGCTTCCGCGCAGCCAGCGGACCGGGTCGAACAAAAATTCGATGCTCTCCTGGCCCTGGCGCAAGCGGCGTCGGCGGATGGAATGGCGGCCGGGGTCGATATTTTCGCCAGCGCTCAAGCCGAGTGCCGCACGGCCTACGAGCTCGAACAGCTGCGACGCGCAGCCCCGGAGTATATCGCCGCCGACGATGGATCGGGCCCGAAGAGCACGATAACGCCGCCGCCTCATTCGCCTGCGTCCGGCGGGATGACAGTCCGAATGCTGCCCCTCCGCCGGGACCCGGCCGATTTCCAATTGGAGCGAATCGCAAACTGCCTCCGCGCCCTGAGCTGGACTTTCGGAGCGCTGCAGCTGCGTCTGGAATTCCAGCTTCAGCAAATAAGGAGGGACATCGCAGAGTTGAAGCGACCTTAGCACTCTTTGCTACGAATGTAGGGTCTGGCCTGGAGAAAGGATGGTGAGATGGAAGAGGTTGTGAAATCGCTGAAAGGGCTGTGCGCCTTTCTGGGGGCGGTCCTGCTCACCCTGGGAATCGCAGCAGCCGTGATTCTGCCCCTGGCGGGCGGCGGGGCGATTCTTCTGGCGGAGCTCTCGGGGCCATCGGCGCGGCCGCATTGCGCGTACCGTACGGGCAATCGGTCCTGCCCGAAGCCCGCGACGACGGTCAAGGCCATCCGCACCAAGGCTGCGCTCGACGCCACTGCGACGGGGTTTTGTCGGAAATTCCCCGAAATGTGCGAGAGCTTGCGACCGGCAGACCGCAAAACAGTGGAGGATGTCGTAAATTATCGGGGGGAGAGGGTTATAAACCTTCGCTTTTGCGAAGTAGGAAACAGGTGCGGCGCGACCGGGGATAACGGGCGATGACCGTGCTGCCGGCTCCGAGGCTGCGGCTCCCTCCCGCTCCCACCACGGAGGTTCCGATGGCCGCAACCGCCGAACTCTTCCGGTCGGTCCGTTCGCAGGCCGCCCGGCTGCCGAAGGAATTCCGGATGGAAGGCGCCGAAGCCCGCATCCGCCGGCAGGGCGCCGCAGTAATCCTCGAACCCGTCGCATCGGACCGGGCCTGGCTCGACGATGTTGCGGGTCGGTTCTCGGAGGATTTCTTCGCCGCCGGCCGCAACCGGCCGGCGCTTCCGCCGCGGTCGCGACTCGGCAGCGCCTTCCGCTAAGAATTCCCGCTTGCCCTGGACCGCGGTCCGGGGCTGGCGGGGCTACCGGGCTCACATATCTCCGGCGTTGCCCCTTCCCCCTCACCCTGAGTAGCCGCGCCAGCGGCGTATCGAAGGGCGGCGGCCGGCGTGGCGGTCCTTCGATCCGCGCCCGCTGGCGCGGTCGCTACTCAGGAAGAGGGGAGGGGGGCGGCGTCCGTTCCGGCGCGGTTTTCAAGGGAAACTGCCGGGGGCCGGGCGGCGGCGCGGTTCGGGTTGGCCCCTGCATAAACCGCCCGCCCGCTGTCAGGCGCGGGCGGCGGCGTTGGGCTTGCGGCGCCGTGCGAGGCGGCGGCCGCGCTGGAGGCCGTGGCGTTTCAGGAAGTGCTGCAAGGTGGTCCCGCTGAAGACAACGCCCTCGGCGGCGAGCGCCCGCTGCAGCGCGCGGATGGAGAGGTCCGGCCGCTCCTCCAGAAGGCGGAAAATCCGCTCCCGCTCCGGCTCGATCCGCGACGGGCGGCCGCCCCTCGGGTCGTCGCGCATGTGGCCGCGCTCCCGGTAGCGCCTTACCCAGCGGGAGACGCTCGACGCGGCCACCTCGAAATGCCGGGCCGCGCCCCGCGCGCTCATCCGCCCCTCCAGCACCGCCGCAACCGCCCGGCGGCGCAGGTCCTGGCCGACGGCCCGGCCCCGCTTCCGCTCCGTGAATATATCCGTCATCCGTGCCTCCCCGGCCGCCTCCGGCCCTGTACGATCTCCAATGGAACGTTGCGGACGATCTCCAACCGAACATTGCGCGCCCGCGCCCGGCCGGCGCGCGCAGCTTCCCCGTCTGCCGCCCCCGGCGCTTTCAGCCGCCCAAATCCCGTCGCGTGGCCGCAATGCGGCTTGGTTCACCAGGTCATTGTTCCTGCTTCATGCCTGTATTGGCGGGTAATTGGGGCTTATTTTCCCGAATTGCAACCCCCGGGAAGAAAGATATCCACAGGGCGCGGGACGGGAGACGATGCGGCGCTCCCCCATCCGGGCGGCTCCGCTCCCGTCCTTCCCCTGTCCTGGGCAGCGCCCGCGGCGGCGCCGGGCCGTCAGCCGGCGTAGCGTTCGCCGATGTGGCGGATGAAGGCGCCGGTGTCGA
>JAJECZ010000463.1 GCA_022821735.1 Alphaproteobacteria bacterium
GGCACATCAGCATCGGGCCCTTGAGATCGAGCGGGATCGTGCGGTCCCAGACACCGAGGTCGACGTCATGGATCGCCGTGTCCTCGATCACCGACCCGCCGGCGCAGTTGAACAGGATGTCTATGCGCCCGAACTCGGCCATCGCCGCCGCCGCGCAGGCGGCCGCCGAGGCATTGTCGGTCACGTCGGTGCGGTGGAAGGCGGCGCCCGTCTCCGCCGCCGCAGCAGTGCCCGCCGCCTCGTCGATCTCCGCCACCATCACCTTTGCGCCCTCGCGAATGAAGATTCCGGTGGCTGCCCTGGCGATCCCGGATCCGGCGCCGGTAATGATCGCAGTCTTGCCTTCCAGGCGTCCCATCTCTTGCTTTCCTCCCGATCCGGGCGCTAGGGTCGCGCCCATGGCACAAGAGCTTATCAATCCCTGCGGCATCTACCAGCGCAATAGCGGCGCGCTGGCGCCGCGGCGGTCTCTGGAGGACGTCAAGGTCGTTGGCCTGTTCTCCAATCTCAAGGCGAATGCAGACCTTTACCTGGAAGAGCTGTCGCACCGGCTGAAGGCGCGGTACCCGCATCTGGAGTTCGAACTCTTCCAGAAGATCGCGAGCGAGCCCGCTAATTTCTCCCAGCACTGGCTCGACCGGGTCCACGCCGTGGCCGCCGCTTTCGGGGACTGAGGCTCCTGCACGTCGTGGTGTATCCATGACGCGATCAAGCTCGAAGAGCGCGGTATTCCGGTGGCCGTCACCTGCACGGACGAGTTCTTCGCCCTTGGAAAGGCGGAAGCCGAATGTCTCGGCATGGCCGGCCTGCCGATTGCCGTCGTGCCGCATCCGGTGGCGAAATTGCCTCCGGCCGGTGTGGCGGAAATCGCCGATGAGGCGATAGACCAGATCGTCCATATGCTGGAGGCCGAGGCGGCGGCGCTCGCGGAGGAATGCCGCAACCGCCCGCTGCCGAAGCGGGGCCGGATGCGCTACCGCTCGCTGTTCGAGGGCGACTTCAACGCGCCCGGCGCGCCGGAGCGGATCTCAGGTCCCGACTCGCCGGAGGCGCTGAACCGCGTCTTCTACCAGCGCGGCTGGACCGACGGCCTGCCTTTCGTTTCGCCGACGCCCGACCGCTGGGACGCCATGCTGGACGGGCGCGACCCCGATGAAGAGATCGGCCTCATCGAGCCGCGCCTCGGTCTCGCGACGGTCGGCAAGGTCGCTGCCAATGCCGTGATGGCCGGGGCGGTGCCAGCCATGATGCCGGTCATCCTGGCCGCGACGCGGGCCATGACCGCCGAGCGGCTGAACCTGAAGGCGCTCCAGTCCACGACCCATCCCTGCGGTCTGCTGACCGTCGTGCACGGGCCGTTGGCGGAAGAGCTCGATATCGCGTCCGGCACCAACTGCATGGGTCAGGGCGCCTTCGCCAATGCCGTAATCGGACGCGCGGTCCGCCTGGTGCTGACCAATATCGGCGGCGCGCAGCCCGGCGTGCTCGACCGCGCGACGATGGGCACGCCCGCCAAATACAGCTACTGCTTTGCGGAGAACGGCGAGGCCAATCCCTGGGCCGCCTTCCACACGGAACGCGGCTTCGGCGCGGAGCAGAATGCGGTCACGCTTTGCGGCGTCGAAGGGCCGCACAATGTCAACGACCACTACAGCGAAACCGCCGAAGACGTCCTGCTGACGATCTGCGGCACCATGGCGACGCCGGGCTGCAACAACTCCTATTTCCACGGCGAATATCTCGTGGTGATCGGCCCGGAACACGCCGAGGTGATCGCGCGGGAGGGCTGGTCGAAGGAGGATGTCGAGCGGTTCATCATCGAGCGCGCGATCATCCCGCGCTGGCATATCGGCAAGGCGCAGATGGCGCTTTACGGCCAGCAGGTGCCGGAGCGCTTCGTCGGCCCGGACGGCAGGGACGGCGTGCGCATCGTCAGCGAGCGGGAACAACTCATGGTCATGGTCGCCGGCGGGGCGGGACGCCACTCCTGCGTCATCCCCTCCTTCGGCAGCACGCTCTCCGTCACCGAGGCGATCCGGGACTGACCGGTCATTTCCTCAGGTCGGCCAGGAGCGGCATGACGTCGCTGGCGAAGCGCTCGATCTGCTCCGTGCGCCGGTCATACGGGCCGACGAGATCGACCACGACATGCCTGGCGCCCGCCCGGTGGAACTCGACCATGCGCTCGGCCACCTGTTCGCCAGTGCCGAGCGCCGCGTAGCGCGCCGCCGCCTTGCGGAAGTCCATCGCATAGCGCCGGGACAACGACTCGGTCGCGATGTCCAAGGCGCGCTCGTAGCTGTCGTCTATGCGTGCAAAGAGCAGGTGGCCGGTGCCGACTCCGCCGCGGCGTCGATTTCAGCCAGCGCGCGCGCAAACATGTCCGGTGTCACGACATAGGAGACGTAACCGTCGGCGAGCCGCCCGGCGCGCCTCAGCGCCGGAGGCCGCCGTCCCCCGCACCAGATCGGAGGGCCGCCCGTCTGCCTCGGCGGCGGCAGCATCGGCACATCCTCGAAGGAGAAATGGCGCCCGCGATAGCTTGCCGGTCTTCCCGACCAGAGCGCGCGAACCGCCTCGATGCTCTCGGTCAGCCGGTGGCCCCGCTCCTCCCGGGGCACGCCGCATACCTCGTATTCCTTCGGGAACTCGCCGCCGACGCCGACACCGAAGATGAACCGCCCTTCGCTCAGATGGTCGAGCGTGGCCGTCATCTTTGCCACCGGGCCCGGATGGCGCAGCGGCAGCAGATAGACGCCGGTGCCGAAGACCAGCCGCCGGCTCGCTACCGTCGCCTGCGCGATCATCAGCAGGGGGTCGAGGAACGGAATGGCGAAGGAAACATGGTCGCCCAGCCAGATCTCGTCGAACCCTGTCGCGTCCACATCCTCGACGAAGGCCACGAGGTCGTCGATGCGCGGAAGCCAGGGGCCGGTTTCGAAATCCCCCTGACGGTGGATCGTCTGGATACCGAGTTTCAGTCCCTCTTCGAGCCGGAGCGCCATGCGCCTCCCTCCCCCGCGGCTGGCATTTTGCGGTATAGAGCGTGATCCGCAGGGGAGACGCAATCCAATGAACGCCTTTGCATCGCTCGTGGACGACCGCGCCGGCGAGGGCGTCTTCAGGGTGGACCGGGCCGTCTATACGGACCCCGAGGTCTTCGCCGCCGAGATCGAGACGATCTTCGAGGGCAACTGGATTTATCTGGCGCATGAGAGCCAGATTGCCGCGCCCGGCGACTACCTCACCGTCTGGATGGGCCGCCAGCCGGTGATCGTCAACCGGCGGGCCGACGGCTCGATCGGCGCCATGCTGAACGCCTGCGCCCATCGCGGCGCCCGCCTGACGCCCACCCGCCAGGGCAAGGCGACGACGTTCGTGTGCCGTTACCACGGCTGGTGCTACGACACCTTCGGCGCCTGCACGAAAATCAAGGACGAGCGCACGTCAGCATTGCCGCCCGGCGCATCGCGCGCCGATTTTGCTCTCAAGACGGTCCCTTTGCTGGAGAGCT
>JAJECZ010000225.1 GCA_022821735.1 Alphaproteobacteria bacterium
TCTTCTTCGTCACCTACTACGCCGCCGGCATCATGTGGGCGACGGCGGCGATCATGGCGGCGACATCCGTCATGCTGGGCGTCTCCTGGTATTTCGAACGGCGCCTGGCGCCCCTACCGCTGGTGACGGCGGGGCTGGTCGCGGTGTTCGGCGGGCTGACCCTGCTGCTCGCGGACGAGACCTTCATCAAGATGAAGCCGACCATCGTGAAGGCGTTCATCGCCGCCGTGCTGCTCGGCGGCCTCGCGTTCGGCAAGCCCTTGCTGAGGCCGCTGTTCGGCGCGGTCTGGAAGATCGACGACGACGGATGGCGCAAGCTGACCTTGCGTTTCGGGCTGTTCTTCGTCGCCATGGCGGTGCTGAACGAGATCGTCTGGCGCACGCAGTCCACGGATTTCTGGGTCAACTACAAGCTCTTCGGCACGATCGGCCTCACATTCGCCTTCTCATTGACACAGATACCGGTATTCCGCCGCCACTGGGTCGAAAATCCGGCGGAAAGCGCTTAGTTTCCCCCGGCTCAGGCGGCTCGCTGCGCGGTTTCAAGCAAATCATTAACAACCCGCTCCAGGTGGTTGAGTGTGTTGCATTCGCGCAGGAGATCGCAATAGGGCCGGTAACGGCGCATCTCGCTGTCTCCGGTGCCCCAGAGCGGCGGCGGTTCCGGGTTGAGCCAGATGAGCCGCTTGCAGCGTTCGTGCATCTCCTTCAGGTATTCGGCCTTCGGATCGGTGTTGTTCGACCGGGCGTCGCCGAGAATGATGATCGTCGTGTTCCGGTCCACGTCCGCCAGGAAGCTCTCGCGGAAATTGGTGAGCGATTCGCCGTAGTCCGTCGGCATGTAGCCGACCTTCTGCATCACCTTGTCGGCAGCCTCGTCGGCAATGTTGTCCTTGAAGTGCTCCGAGACTTCGATGAGGTAGCCGGAAAAGGCGAAGCTGCGAATGTCGTGCAGGAGCTCGTGCAACTCATAGAGGAATTGCAGCAGGAACCGCGCGACGCTCGCCACGGAGCCGCTGACATCGCAGATCGCCATGACGCGGGGCCGGTCCAGCTTGCGCTTCTTCCACTCCAACTCGAACAGCACGCCGTCATTGCCGTAATTGCGGCGCATGGTGCGGCGGATGTCCAGCTGGCCCCGGTTCTTCATCTTGCGCCGGCGGGAGTGAAGCGCCACCAGCCGGCGGCAGATCTTCTCCACGATGCGGCGCATCTGCTCGCGGTCGCGGCGGTCCAGATTGCCGAGCCGGGAACGCCGCAGCCGGTCTTCGCGAAGCTCCTGCGAAATCGCCGCGCCCTGGAGCGAAAGCTGCTGCTCGACATAGTTGCGCACCTGCTCGAACAGCCAGGCCCGGCTTTCCTGGAGGGCCTGCCCGGCGCTGCCGCCGCCGCCCTGCCCGCCCATCGCCTGGATCTGCGCATCAACGCCCTCGACGCCCATCTGCTGGAGCACACGCTGGGTATAGAGGCCGCGCTGGGTGAAGAAGCGGATGTTCTCGACGCCGACCTCCACTGCCGCCTCCTGCATGGCGAGCGCCAGCGCGGCACGGTCGCCGGCTTCCAGCATGGCCAGCAGGTCTCCGCCGTCCGCCTGTCCGTTCTCCTCCGTCTCTTCCCCGTCCCGGCGGTCGTGGAAGCTTTCGAAAGCGAAAAATTCGTCGAAGATACGGGTGAAGCCGGTCTTTTCCTCGGGCGTCTTGGCAAGCGCCATGGCGAGGGCGTCGTGCAGGCTTTGCCGGTCCGACCAGCCCATCAGCCGCGCCGTCTCCATTGCATCCAGCGTCTCGGCGACCGAAACGCGAATATCGGCCCCGCGCAGGGCGGAGAGGAAATTGGTGAAGGTGCGTTCCATCAGGCGCGCGCGCCGTCAGCCTTCTTCGCCTGGCGGGTGAACCCGTAGAGCTCCGCATCGACCGACTGGATGTCCTCCTCGAATTTGAGGAAGACATTGAGCGTTTCCCGAACCATGTCCGCTTCGAGTTCGTCGGCATGCAGCAGCAGCAGCACGCGCGCCCAGTCGATGGATTCGCTGACCGAGGGCTGCTTTTTCAGGTCCAGACCGCGTACCTGCTGCACGAAGGAAACGAGCTGGTACTTCAGATTGCGGGGAATCTCCGGAATGCGGGCCTGGATGATCTCCCGTTCGAGCGGGGCATCGGGGAACGGCACGTAGAGATGCAGGCAGCGCCGCTTAAGCGCGTCGCTCATCTCCCGCGTGTTGTTGGAGGTCAGGAACACCACCGGACGCCGTCCGGCCTTGATCGTCCCGAGCTCCGGGATCGAGACCTGGAATTCGGACAGGATTTCCAGAAGGAAGGCCTCGAACTCGTGGTCCGACTTGTCCACCTCGTCGATCAGCAGCACTGCGCCGCCGGGTTCCCGCAGCGCTTTCAGCAACGGCCGCGGCGCAAGGAAGCGCTCGGAGAAGAACACATCGGCATGGGCATGCAGCCGGTCCATCGATTCCTTGAGTCCCTGGGCCTCGCCCAGCACCTCGCCCAGCTTGTCCCGCAGGATTTGCGTGTAGAGGAGCTGCTTGGCGTAGCGCCACTCGTAGAGCGCCTTGGCCTCGTCCAGGCCTTCGTAGCATTGCAGCCGGATGAGCGGCAGGTCGAGATAGGCGGCCGTCGTGTTCGCAAGCTCCGTCTTGCCGACGCCGGCGGGACCCTCGACGAGAACCGGCTTGCCCAGATGGCCGGCCACATAGATCGCCGTTGCAATCTGGCGCGAACAGATATAGCCGAGTTCCGCATAGCCTTCGCGGACACGTTCGATGGACTCCAGCTTTTCCAATTGTTCAGGGGTCATATCTTGTCCGGGGAGTAGAGAGCGCCGGATATTGCCCGCTGCTTCCGGGCGACACAACCGAACCGGGTCGTGCGAAACCGCCGCATGAGCCTCCTCCATCCCCACTCTGCACAGCGTCGATTTCGATGAGGCCCGACCGGCCGGGGCGCGGCATTGCGTTGATGATCGTGGCAATGGCAATGCTGGCGGGCCTCGACGCCGTCGGCAAGCTCGCGACCCAGACCTATCCCGTCTCGCAGGTGCTGTTCCTGCGGTTCGCCATGTTCCTCGCCTTTGCGCTGGCGCTTGCAGCCCGGCGCGGCGGCGTCGGCGCGATGCTGCGGACGCCGAACTGGCGCCTTCAACTGTTTCGGTCCTTCGTGCTGGCGTTCGAGATGTGGCTGTTCGTCTATGCGATCTCGAAACTGCCGCTTGCGGACGTCCATGCGGTGGCGGCAGCCTCGCCGCTCATTGCCACCGCCCTGGCCGTTCCCCTGCTGGGCGAGCGCGTGGGTCCCTGGAGGTGGGCCGCGGTAATGCTGGGATTCGCCGGCACGCTGGTCGTCATTCGACCGGGCGTCGGCGTCTTCGACCCCCTGACCCTTCTGCCGCTCGTCGCTGCGTTCGGCTGGGCCTACTACCAGCTGCTGCTGCGCCGCCTGCGCGAAGACCGGCCCGAGACGACCCTGCTCTACACGGCCGTCATCGGGTTCGCCGTCTGGAGCGCGTCGGTCCCTTTCGCCTGGGAGCCTCCCGACGCTTACGGGTGGACGCTTCTCGGCGCGGTCGGGGTGCTCGGAATTGTCACGCACGGCCTGTTGATTCTTGCAGCGAGAGAGGCGCCGGCGGCCGTTTTGCAGCCGTTCAACTACACCCTGCTCGTCTGGGCGACGCTTTGGGGATGGGTCGGTTTCGGCGCCTTCCCAGATTCCTGGACGATCATCGGCGCCGCCGTGGTGGTCTCGAGCGGGCTCTTCGCCATCTGGCGCGAACGCCGTCAGGTTCTGCACCG
>JAJECZ010000494.1 GCA_022821735.1 Alphaproteobacteria bacterium
GAACCCCTTGCCGCCCGCGCCGGTGAGCACGATGGCGCGCGCGCGCCCCGCCTCCAACTCGTCCCAGAGATCGGCGAGGCGGACCATCATCGCCCGGGTCATGGCGTTGCGGCGCGCCTCGTTCTCGATCCGCACGAGCGCTACATGCCCGCCAAGGTCCTCCGTCTGGATACGCATCCCGCAGCTTCCTCATCGTCCGCCGCCAAGTCTATGCTGCGCACCGGGCTCCGGAAACGCCTGGGGGAAGTCTGAACATGCCTGCCGTTATTTCTCTCGACGAATGCCGCGCGCTCGCCTTCGACGCCTTTTCCAATGCGGGCGTCTCCCGCGCCCAGGCGGAGGCGACCGCCGACCACATCACCCGCGCGGAGGCCGACGGCTGCAAGAGCCACGGCCTTTTCCGCCTGCCGGGCTTCATCGCCTCGGTGCAGAGCGGCAGCCTGGACCCGCAGGCGGAACCGGAGATCGTGGATGCCGCGCCCGGCCTCGTGGCCATAGACGGCCGGCGCTGTCTCGCGCCGCTGTCGGTCGCGCGCGGGCGCGTGCTGCTGGCGGAGAAGGCCCGCGCCCAGGGCGTGGCCTGCATGACGCTTCGGAACTCGCTCAATTTCTCGGCCTTGTGGCCGGACATCGAGCCCCTGGCCGAGGAAGGGTTCGTGGCGTTCACCTTCATCAATTCGCAGAGTTTCGTGGCGCCTGCAGGGGGCACCAGGGCCCTGTTCGGCACCAACCCGATGGCGTTCGCCTGTCCGCGCGCCGGCGGCCGGCCGCCGATGGTCTTCGACCAGGCGTCTTCGGCAACCGCGCGGGGGGAGCTCCAGATCGCGGCGCGGGACGGCCACGAGGCGCCGCCCGGCGCCGGTCTAGGCCCGGACGGGCAGCCGACGACCGACCCGGCGGAAATCCTGAAGGGCGTGCAACTGCCGTTCGGCGGCTATAAGGGCTCGGCCATCGCACTCATGGTGGAACTGATGACCGGCGGACTCTCCGGCGGCTTCTTCGGCTACGAAAGCAGGGCCGCCTACAGCACTGACGGCGGGCCCGCCAACACCTGCCAGTCCTTCATCGCCATCGACCCGGTCCGGCTCGCAGGCCCCGGATTCCCCGCGCATGTCGAGGCGCTGTTCGAACGGCTGCTTGCCGACGGCGATGCGCGGCTGCCGGGCGACCGGCGCCTCGCCAACCGCGCCCGCACGGCCGAAGAGGGCATTACCGTCGAGGACGCGCTTTACGCTACCGTGCAGGACCTTGCCCGAAAGGCATAGCCCGCTTCCGGCAGTCCCCGTCTTGCGCTAGGGTCGAACGAGCAGATTGCACACGCCGGAGAGGGAACCCGATGGACTTCGAATTCAACGACCGGACGAAGGAGCTGGTCGGCCGCGTCCAGGACTTCATGGACCGCTACGTCTATCCGAACGAAGAGGTCTATTACGAGCAGCTGGACGAGGGCGACAACCGCTGGAAGGTCATCCCGGTCCTGGAGGAGCTGAAGGAGAAGGCGCGCGAGGAAGGGCTCTGGAACCTCTTCCTGCCCGAAAGCGAGCTCGGCGGCGGCCTGACCAACCTCGAATACGCCCCGGTCTGCGAGGTGATGGGCCGGATCAACTGGGCGCCGGAAGTGTTCAACTGCTCGGCTCCCGATACCGGCAACATGGAAGTGCTGGAGCGCTACGGCACGCCGGAGCAGAAGAAGCAGTGGCTCGAGCCGCTGCTGGCCGGCGAAATCCGCTCCGCCTTCGCGATGACGGAGCCGCGCGTCGCTTCGTCCGACGCCACCAACATCGAGAGCCGGATCGAGCGCGACGGCGACGACTATGTCATCAACGGGCGCAAATGGTGGACCTCGGGCATCGGCGATCCGCGCTGCAAGATCCTGATCTTCATGGGCAAGAGCGATCCGACGGGGCCCCGTTACAACCAGCAGTCCATGATCCTGGTGCCGACCGACGCGCCCGGCATCGAGGTCGTGCGGATGCTCAATGTCATGGGCTTTGACGATGCGCCGCACGGCCATGGCGAGGTCGATTTCAAGGATGTGCGCGTGCCGGCCTCGAACATGCTGCTCGGCGAGGGGCGCGGCTTCGAGATCGCGCAGGGCCGCCTCGGCCCCGGCCGCATCCACCACTGCATGCGCATCATCGGCGTGGCCGAGCGCGCGCTCGAGATGATGTGCCGGCGCGGCACCGAGCGCGTGACCTGGGGCACGCCGGTCGGCGACCGCGACAATTTCCGCGAGCGGGTGGCCGATGCGCGCATCAATATCGAGATGTGCCGCCTGCTGACGCTCAAGGCTGCCCACATGATGGACACGGTCGGCAACAAGGCCGCGCGGCAGGAAATCGCGATGATCAAGGTGGCGGCGCCGAACATGGCGCTGCAGGTCATCGACGACGCCATGCAGGCCCATGGCGGCGGGGCGATGAGCCAGGCGTTCAAGCTGTCCTTCATGTGGTCAAGGATGCGCGCGCTGCGCTTCGCCGACGGTCCGGACGAGGTGCATCGCCAGCAGATCGCGCGGCTGGAAATGCGCCGCCAGGTCGACTGGCCGCCCCGCGCCGCCCAGGCCGCGGAGTAGGGACCGGGGGCGGCGCATGAGCATCCCGACACCGCGGCCGCTGCATCCCTCGCTCGGCGCGGAAATCTGCGGCCTTGACCTCCGGGAGACATTGTCTGCGGAGGACCGGGCCGCGGTGGCCGCCGCGCTCGCCGAGCACATCGTGCTGGTATTCCGCGACCAGACTTTCACGCCCGGAGAATATCTGGCGGCCTGCTCGCAACTGGGCACGCCCATGGCGCAGCATTACAGCCAGCACAACATGCCGGACCAGCCGATGATCGGGCGCATCTGGCACCGCAACGGCCAGCTCCCCGCCGAACGCTGGCATACGGACCACACCAACCGCGAGCGTCCGCCCAAGGCGACCATCCTCTACGGCGTGGAAATCCCTCCGCAAGGCGGTGACACCAGCTTCGCGAACATGCGCGCGGCCTATGCAGGGCTGGACAGCGAAGAACAGGAGCGTCTTGCGGGGCTGAAGACGGTGAACGGGCTCGACCGGCACCTGACCGACACACGCAGCGAGGACTGGGAGAAATACGACATCCCAGCCGTCCACCCGGTGGTCCGCACCCATCCCGACCACGGCTCCAGGGCGCTCTATTTCCACATCACCAAGGCCCGCTGCATCGAGGGCATGACGCCGGAGGACACGCAGACGCTCCTGCAGGACCTGCTGGACCGCACGATTCGGGACAGCAACGTCTATCGCCACAGCTGGCGGCAGGGCGACATGGTGGTCTGCGACAACCGGGCCGCGATGCACCGCGCCCACGGCGACTACGACCGCCGGCACCCCCGGACGCTCTGGCGCATCATCCTGGAGGGCGACCGCCCGGTCTAGCGCACGGCGGGCGCCGTCACATCTTGCCCTTCCAGGGAACGAGGGCACGTTCCACCCGGCGCATGATGAGGTCGAAGACGAAGGCGACCGCGCCGATGACGATGATGCCGAGGAAAACAATGTCGGTGGCGAGGAACCTGGCGGCGTTCAGCACCATCACGCCGATACCCGCCTTGGCGGCCACCATTTCTGCCGCCACCAGCGTCGTCCAGCCGAACGCAATGGCCACCCGCATGCCGGTCAGAATCTCCGGAAGAGCCGCCTTCAGCACGACCTGGCGCAGGACCTGCCGGTGGCTCGCCCCCATGGAATAGGCGGCGTGTATCTGCTCGATGGAGACGGAGCGCACGCCCGCGCGGGCGTTGATGGCGATGGGAGCGAAGCAGGCGAGGAAAATC
>JAJECZ010000177.1 GCA_022821735.1 Alphaproteobacteria bacterium
GTCGGGTAACGCCTAAACCCGTGGGGAGGCTCCCTTCAATGAGCGGCTGGCGTTTCGCCTGCCGAGACGTAATTCGATACGCTGATGGAACGCATTCGGCTTCTCCCTTCAATGAGCGGCAGGCGTTTCGCCTGCCGAGACGGCCGCCAGACGGCGGGTCGTTGTGCCGCCGGTCGGCCTTCAATGAGCGGCAGGCGTTTCGCCTGCCGAGACTCCCGCCTCGCAAGGCCTTACTGCCCAAGGCCTGGGCGGGCTGTTTTCGAGCGCCCCCCGGGCGCTGGCCGGTTTATGGGCATTTCGTGAGGCGCGCCAGACCGGGAAATCGAACGAAATCCCTTGCCCGCAAACGCTTTCGAGCAACCCCGAGGGTTTCGGCGCCACTCCCCCCGCTCAAAACAGGACGGCAGCGCGGCGCAACGCGGATCGACAGTAGCAAACAGCACGCCGGGACCATGGCCCCGGACGGCCGAATTATAGCACCCAACCCCCTTGCCGACCAGAACGGGGCCGATCCCCGCCTGCCGAGGCAGCCGGCATGGGGCCTCGCCCTCCCCGAAACGCCGCGCCCCGTCCACTAGGAGGTCCCCCAACCTCGCTGTGCAAGTTCCTCCCTCTTTTTTGTTGACGGTTCTTGTCGGAGTGCCTATTCAACCCTGCAATTGCTCCCCGCCGGACTCGCCGAAAGGCCCCGGCGGGGTTATTTGTTGAGATGAGTGTGACATGCCGGTAGAGCCTGTAACGAAGCGGGCCGTATCATTTTTCGACGGCCAGAACCTGTTCCGGCATGCCAAAGACGCCTTCGGCCACCATCACCCGAACTACGATCCGAACAAGCTCGCGGCAGCGGTGTGCGCGGCCAACGGCTGGGTAGCTGCTGGCGTTCGCTTCTATACAGGTGTTCCCGACGCCGCGAGGGACCCAACGTGGCACGGCTACTGGACGCGGCGCCTGACCGAAATGAGCCGCTCCGGGATTCTCGTCACCTCACGGAAACTGCGCTATCGAATCGAGCGGGTCCGCCTTCCGGACGGCACGACGCATGATGTGCCGGCACAGCGCGAGAAGGGAATAGACCTTCGGATCGGTCTCGACGTGGTGCGAATGGCGCGCAGCGGCGCTCTCGATGTGGCCGTAATCTTCAGCCAGGACCAGGATTTGGCGGAGGTGGCCCGGGAAGTCCGGGAAATAGCACGGACCCAGGGGCGCTGGCTGAAGGTCGTCTCGGCATTCCCGCACGGGGAGCATGCAACCTCGGAGCGCGGCATCAACGACACAGACTGGTTCCGTATGGACCGGGCCTTCTACGACGCCTGTCTCGACCCGAGGGATTATCGTCCGCGCCACAAATAATCCGAACGCGGCATTGTCGGGAAGTCGGGCAGGAATCAGCCCGAAAACAACCACCGAAGCATATCCATGGTCGATCTGATTGACGCCGGGTTCGAGGCGACCCTCGCACGAGCCCGCCGGATGATGAAGTCCGAACCGCGGGCCCTGGAGCCCCTCTGCCCCGCAGGCCGTTCAGCGTTTCCCCATATTTTTCACTGGCGGCCGAGGCGCGCGAACTCTGTCGACGCTAGACTCCGGACAGGCACCCCTGGAACAAGGCCCCCAGAAACAGGCGCCAAGGGAGGATGACTGTGACCGCACCACAAATCGTATGGGATCCGGACTGCCCCGGCTTCGGGGATATCACGCTGAATGGCCAGCGGATCGGGACGGTGGACGCCGGCTCAATTGAATGCGCTGTCGTCTTCGACCGGCCCCGGCGAGAGTTCCATATCCGGGCGCCCGAAGGCGCACCGGTCTCACCCGCCGAGATCGAGGCGCTCGCAGACAGCCATGTGCGGCTGTTTGGCGGCCTGGAGGCCCCGTCATCCGCCTGACGGCGGCGGCGGCCTTCGCCGCGGTCCTGGCGGCCTTGGCCGGGGCCGCGCTCGCGCAGGGTGCGCCTCCGCCGATCGATCCCGGAATCGAGCATGACGGGTTCAGTGTCGGGACCGTGCAGGGGTTCTTTGCGGACCGCTCCGGCGACCCCCTGACGTCGGTCTATCTGAACGAATTGTTCGGGCCCCTGTTCCCGAGCGCCGCCGGCGGCGGCGGGCCGACCGTCTTTTCAAGCATCATCGGCTACTTGAACGTCATCGCGCTTGGAATCGGCGGCTTGTTGTTTACATACAATGCCGGGGCCGGCCTGCTGCAGACCGCTCATGACGGTGAGTTGCTCGGCAGGCGCTGGTCCAGCCTGTGGGCCCCGGTCCGGGTGGTGTTCGGCGTCGGGCTGCTTGTCCCGCTGCCCAATCTCGGTGGATACAACGCGGCTCAGGCCGGCGTCGCCTATGTCGTCGCCGGCGCAAGCCTGAGCGCCAGCTATATCTGGCGCGAGGCCGCGTCGCTTGTTCTCGTCGGCCAGGTCCCGGTTGCGGCCGCCCCGCCCCGATTGCCCCCCGAAGTGGTCCGGACCGTGTATGGGCAGGCCGTCTGCGAAACCCTCGTGCGCGGCCAGTTGTCCGCGACGGACCGAAGCTGGCAATACGATCCCGGGACCTGGACCGCCGCCGGATCCGGGGCGAGCCGTCATCTCGAGCGCGCCCCGGCCGTGCGCCGCGGCCGGGACCGCATCCCCGTATGCGGGACGGTCCGCACGCCCGCATTCCCCTCCGACGGGCAGACCTGGCTTGAGTGGCAGGGCCTCGACGAAAGCGAGGCCCGCGCCGTCACGCGGCATTTCCGGGGGGGCCATGCCGGCATTCTGGACACCCTGCACGGCGACATGCTGGGCCTCGTGCACGCCCAGGCCGCCGGCATGCAGCCGGGTGCCGAACCCCTGCCCGACGCCTCGGCCGCCCGCATCCTGGCCAACGCCGTCACAAGGGCCAACGCGGGCCTCTCGGCGTTGGCCGCAAGCATGTTCCGCATGACGGGCGAGTTTGCGGACGGAAGCGGGGCCAACCGCGGGCGCCAGGCGCTCCGGACCATCGCCGGCGGCGAGGCCTGCGAGGCGGCCGACGCCTCGCCCGGGGCGTGCTTCGGGGCCGGCTGGATCATGGCGGGCAGCTGGTATGTCGAATTCGCCAGGTTGAACGCGCAGATGACAAGCCTTACCCGCGCGGCCGCCGAAGCCGACCCGGACCGGTTCTTCGACAAATACGACTCCGAAGGCGTCCTTGAGGACGTGTGGCAGTGGGTCCGGCGCCTGGCGAAGCGCGATGCGGGCAGGTTCCTGGCCCATGAAAGCGCGCTCCGGCAATGGTCTGCGTTCCATACCGGCTATGACGACGCCGCCCGGCAGCTGGCCGCGCTCGGCCTGGCCGAACGCGGTGAAAGCATCGCCGCCCCCGAAGACGACGGATGGTCCATCCGGGCCATATTCACGGCCTTCACCGGAATCGGGCTGGGCGACGCCGTGCAGGCCATGTCGGACTTCCTGCTTTCGCCGGGGGACGATCCGCTGGCAGGGCTGATGGCCTGGGGCGAGTGGCTGTTGACGGCCGCCACCGCCGTTATGGTCCCGCTCACCGCCGCCCCGGGCGCCGCTGCGTGGCTGCCCGCGATCGGGACGCTCTGGAGCGCCGGGGCGCTGCTGCAGATCATCCTGCCGCTCATGCCGTGGGTCCTGTGGGTCGTCGGCGCGACGGGGTATTTCCTGCTGGTCGTGGAAGCGGTGATCGGCGTGTCCCTGTGGGCTTTCGCCCATATGCGCCTGGACGGGGAGGGCATATCGGGGGGAGCCACGAATGGCTGGACCATGCTTCTGGCCCTGCTGCTGACGCCGGTACTGATGGTGATGGGTTTCGTAGTCGGCATGATGATCTTCCGGGTGACCTCCAGCCTGCTCCTGGCGGGCATCGTCCCGGCCGCCGTGTCCATTCTGGCCCCCGCAAACGTGGTGACGACAGTGATCGCCCTGCCGGCGATCGCCGTTTTCATCGCCGTGATGCAGATGGTCCTGATCGAGCGCAGTTTCAGCCTGGTTACCGAGCTGCCGAACCGCGTGCTGAACTGGATTGGCGGGCGCGCGGACCTGGCGGACCAGGGCGCGCTCGACCGCACCCGCATCGGCATGATCGGCGCGACCGCGAGCCTGCCCGGCGTCATGCCCGGGCCGGGCGCGGTCCGCGCGGCCGGCGGGGGGATCCGGAGGCTGCTTGGGCCGCGCCGCGACGGCGAGGCCAGGGACTCCGACAACCGCACCACCGGAGAGTAGCGGACCATGCAGACCGATCCGGCGGCTCCTGGGACAGCGACGACCAGCCGACGCAGGAGTGAGCCGCCGCTATTGCCCTGACAGCAGCGGCATCGAAGCTGTCTCGGCTGCGATCTCTGCATCTCGCTTCCGGGCATGCGCCTTTCCCTCGGGAGAATTCAACCATGCCTCGAAACGATCTAGCGTCCTGTGCAGCCGCCGGGAGCTGCGTTTGTGGAGTTCTGCGACGGTCGGCAGGGCGGATAGCGACCTCTCGAGCCTTTCGGCTGCCGATTCCGTGCCCGGTTGGGCACCAGCCTCTCGGCTGCCTCCCTGCCGAGCCCGAGCGGCCGGAGTGCCAGACACGGAATTTGGGGGGAGCGATATGAGTTGGGTGCGCCTAAGAGGGTTCAGGTCAGTGGTCATCTGCGATCGGCTTTCGGCGAGCATCCGCACTGCCTCAATATGCCGTTCAGCCTTGCGTTTTCGGCGTTCCTGCTGTTGCTCCTGGCCCTTCTGGACATTGGCCGCCTCCGCCCGGATCCGTCTGAAAATTCGCCATATTTGTCGTGTGCTCAATTGGTGCAGCCCCGCCAGGGCGGCCGCTGCCTGATTGCCGCTGCGGCCCCATACGCTCGGCCGGTAGCGGTCGGCCTCATTCCGTCCGGCCTTCCGGGCGATCTCGACCTGGCGCCGGGCGCGACCGGCCTCTATTGCCTCGTGCATGGCTTGGGTGATGCGCAGGTCACGGGCATAGGAGCGCTCCCGCCGGCGGGCTACCGAGGCGCGCCCGCGCCACCTCTGTGCCTCTCGGTCCCTGCAGCTCGCCTGCCACATGGGCCCACGCGGCTTGGGCGCCCTGGCGCGCAGTGGTGCGCGCCGCGGCCATCTCGGCACGATGTCATAGACCATCCCGGTTGCATCGGGTGCGTCCGGCTGCTCGAGGCCACTCAAGGCCTGCTGCAGCGTGTCTGGGGCGGTATAGCGGTCTGTCCTGCCCGGCGCCCGGACTGCTTTGCGGCGCCAGCCCAAGACGTCCTGCCGGTCCGCCTCCGCGATCTCGGCGTCGGTCATGGCCCCGGCCGTCTCGTCCGCGAGGAGCACCGCGCCCAGGCGGCCCAGGCTATCGGCTATGCGGCGCGTATCTGACCGCCAGTCGCGGCCGCACGCCGTACCAGACTCATCCGGTGCAGCCGCGGCCGCCCGGTGTCGGATGTGGGGCATGACGCATGGGATCCCCTGTCAGGTTATCGGCGTGTAGTCCGCGCTTGGGCCATCCCGGCCCCGTCCATCGACCCGCTGTCCAAGGCGAGTCGCACATAGCGTAGAGCTGCATTGACACGGCGCGCAAGCTCCCTATGATTGCGCCAGTTCAGGGATCGGCGTCCTCGAACAGTCCAGCAAAGCCGCCCGGTGTTGACGCATCGCCGGGCGGCTTTCGCTTTTCCGGGTTATCCTCGAACGGTGACAGGGCCGCCCATTGAAGGGGGCCGTAGAAGGGCTATCGGAAAGGCCGGCCGCCTCGTGGGGGTCGGATGCCGGCGCAGCGCTGTCCGGGTATTCTGTTCGATTGAACGATCGGGAAGAGCGGCCGGCCTTGGGGGCTGCGGCCAGGGAGGCCGGGATGAGAAAGAAGGACATCGCCGCGCATGTGGCGAAAGAGGCGGAATTGACCGGGCGGGACGCCCGGGCCGCGGTCGATGCGGTATTCGGGTGCATTTCAGCGGCGCTTCTGCGGGGCGATGCGGTCCAGGTAGCGCATTTCGGCACGTTCCTGGTCTCGACCAGGGCCGCGGGCGCCGGGCGCAACTTCCGCACGGGAGCGCGCGTGGAGATCCCGCCGACCAGGCGAGCCGTCTTCAGGGCGGGCTCCAACCTCAGGGACGGCCTGAACGCGGGCGCCGGCGGCTGAGGCTTCCGGCCTTTCGCCATCCGGTTCGGGCCTGTCTTCGGTCCCAGCCGGCCTGATAAAATCCGAAGGGCGCCGGGTGGGAATCCCTTCGTCAAGACGATGGGACTCGCGGGACGCCGCGGGATTCGGGAAGCGGGCTATCGGGACTTGCGCGCCGCCGGCGATTCCTGCCACCATTCCCTTGCACCTATTCCAAAGCACCCGCTCTGTCGGGTCGCCCGCTGAATACAACAGCCGATAACCCGGCAGCGGGGTTGCTCCCGATGCTCCGGCGAACAGGCGGGACTCTCCATGCTTTGGAAAGGTGCAACGGCCCGGCGCCAGCCGGAACCGTTTCGCATCAACGGTAGAGGAATTCCCGCTCATGCTTTCATTGTCGTCTCGTACGCTCGCCGCACTGGCCTTGGCCGGCCTTCTCGCTGCCTGCCAGTCGGCCACCGTCAAGACGGTCGCCGAGCTGCGTCCGCATCTCGCGGAGGCGAAACTGTCGTCCGCCCATTACGGGTCCGAGGAGGCGGACAGGGGCGTCCGCCCGACCTCATCGATGCGGACCTCGCAGTTCCACGCGCCGACCCCGGCCAGCCATGCCAGCGCCAGGACGGTCGCGACCGTCGACCTCGTCGAGATGCTGAAGGCGGACCCCGCGCCGGTGCTGGTCGATGTGCTCGGCGGGTCCGGCGGCCATCGGTCGCTTCCGGGCGCCCACTGGTTGCCCGGCGGGGGCAAGGAGGACAGGAAGCAGGCCCTCGGGGCGCGCCTCGCGGAATTGACGGGCGGCGACAAGGACCGGGCGCTGGTGTTCTTCTGCCAGGGCTGGGAATGCTGGCTGTCCTACAACGCCGCCCTCTCGGCGTCCTCGCTCGGCTACACGCGCGTGAACTGGTATCGCGGCGGGGCGAAGAGCTGGAAGGCGGCCGGCCTGCCGACGGGCTGGCCCAAGAGAAGCTGGTAGCCGATCGCTCCGGTGACGGCGGCGGGGACTTCGGCCCCCGTCGCCCGGGATCGGCCGGACGCGCATCATGGCGGGTTCAATGTGATGGCGGCGGCATGAGTCCGCCTCCGCAACCTGTGCTCCGTCTGGCCGATTCCCGCCGCTCCGAACAGAACAGCCCACAGGAAGAGACGCGATGGATGTCCTGAACGAACGCGCAATTAATACGGTAATAGTCTTAATCCTGGTATTCGGGTCGCCTCTCCTGATTTTCGTATGGTTCAAGGTAACGGGTCGATACAGAAAGAAGCAGGAGGACAACGAGAACTCGGGGAAACCGGCCTCTCGGGATAAACTGACTGAAAATGCGATAATCCGCGAGATCGGACGGTTCATCCTCGTCATACTCCTTTTGGGCCTGCTCTTTGTGCTCCTGCCAATCCTGTTCGTGGGTTTCTTCTTCTCACCACTCTGGTTGGGATGGCTCGCCGAACAAAGTCCGCTTGCCTTTGCCGGTCTTCTGGTTCTGATCTTCGTGGTCGGCTACTGGATCATACGCCTTCGGATTATTAGAAATAACCAAGCGGACAATGTTTAGGCCCCGTGCAACGGGTCCTGGAAGGACCGTTGTGGGAATCGAACCGGTGATTATCGCCGGATTGTTGCCACCCCGGTGACAGACCACTGGCGGAGGAGCGGTTTCGATGAGGTTGATGTTTCCGATGGCGGCCATGGCCGTGGTTCTGCGCATTGCGGCTTGCGGCGGTGGCGGCGGGTCGGCGCCGACGAAGGCCGTCTGACGGGCGTCTTTACCGGCGCCGCCCATGAGGGGGCGACGCTGCACTGGCTGGATTGATTGCCCGAGAGGCACCGAAAGGAGATCACGGGGGATGACGACATCGAAACCGGGAACGGCAAGCGCTCTGGCGCTGCTTATGGCGGGAGCGGTGCTGTCGTCCTGCATGGCGCATGGGCCGGTCCGGGATATCGGCATCGACACGCATCCGAATTTCGTGTCCCACAACAAGGCCTTCTACGACCGCCTGTTGTCGGGCCGGGCGTGGATACTGGCGGGGGTGTATCACCCGAAATACCGCAACATCGTTCGCGGTTTCGTCTTCAGGAAGGACGGTTCGCGGATCGGCTGCCTTGCCTACAAGAAGAGAAACGGCGACCCGCTGTGGCTGGCGCAGAGGGGCGTGAAGTGGGAGGTGACCGAGCGGGCCAGGGCGGTCGGTGCGGTGGTCAGGAACTCGTACGATGACAGTCCCAAACCTCGCCATCTTGTCCTGTTCTACAGTCCCTCGACGGGGGAGCTGGCAGACGAAGTCGTAGGGCGCGACAAGTCCGGAAAGCGATACTGGATCCGTTCGAACAGCGGTCTCATCCAGGACAGTTGGCCGCGCGCTCTGGCTGACGCCTGTCCGGGCCTCGAGCTTCCTCCGGGCATGGCGATCAACGAGAAGCAGACGTCGCTGCGCATGGACGAACTGCGCCGGCAGGACCCGGACGCGCCGATCCGCAATTTCCCGGGCTCCGACCTGACGGCGCCGGGCCGGACCGGCCTGGGCGCGTCGCGGGGTGCGCCGACCACGACGCGCGAAGAAGCCCTGGCCTTCATGCAGTCGCAGCTGGGCTACGTGGTCACATCGCCTCGGGGCGACGGCTATGTGATGGTTCCGGACGGGGAGCGCAACGAGGTCTGGCGGCTGGCAGACGACGACAGCGTTGCGAAGGTCGGCCGCATGCGTGACGAAGGCGACTGGATCTTCATCGAGATTCCCGACCAGGCGGTCTTCAGGTATCCGGTCGGCTATCCGGTGCCGGTCCTGCCTACGGGCCGCCGCCATCCTGCGTTTGAGCTGACCGACCGCCTGGTCGAGGCGGGCGAGCCGGTCGTGCTGCCCTGGATGCCGGCGGAATGGAGGGACTTCACCTTCAGGGCCGACGGGACGGTCCGCGCCCGCCGGGCCGCCGGCGGGCGGGACCGCATCGCGCCCTGGCGCTGGACGAAAGGCCGTCTCCTGGTGCAGGTCGCGGACAACCGCGAGGCCCCGGACTGGCAGGAGGCCTACAGGCAGCTCGGTATGGAGCGTCCGAAGCTCTGGACGCCGGCCGAGGGCCAGCGCATCGGTCCGCAGGCGTCGGCCGCGTCCGCGACGAGCGGCACGAGCAAATGCGTCGGCGACCATGAGGGCGTTGCGACCTAGACGCTGGCCGCGGACGGCAGCCGGGTCTGGGATATCAGCGGTTGCAAACCGGTGAAGCAGCGCCCGTCATCCCGGAGCCGCGGAAGCGGCTCCGGGAGCCTGGTCCGCCCTGAATTGTATCGGACGGAGTATCTTGACCGCGGCCGCCAGGGCATGTCCTGCCGAGTCCACCCGCGTTGCGTTGTCGTAAGCCCTCGTCCGCAATGCCCCCCGGACGCGCTCCGGCCTGGAGATGTAGAACATGTCGCGCCAGTCCCGGAACTGGAGTTGCCGCAGCGCCCTCAGGCCCCGGCGGATGGCGCGTTCATAGCTCTCCGCCCGGCGGTTTTCGCCGAGCGCCCGGGCCAGCGGGGCGGCGTCGGCCAGCCCCTCGACATACACACCGGTGGATGAGGCGTGCGGCGGTCCGAACTCGGGGCGGCGCGGGTCGTAGAACCTGCCGCGCAGATCGGCCTCGACCTCGCCCCACTGTTGTATCGGCAGGAGCCAGTCGTTCATCTCCAGGACGAAGTCCGCAAATTCGCGGTGCCCGGTCTGGGCGAACAGCGACGCGCAGGCCTGGGTATGCCAGGGCACGAAGGCCGGGTTCCGGTTTCTGCGGTGGATGTCCCGACAGCGTTCGAACGTGCTCCTGCAGCGTTCGAACGTCGGTGCGAAGGGTAGCCCCCGGCGCCGGGTCTCGGCCCAGAACAGCAGCGCCTCCCCGGAATAGAAGTTCCAGTTCTGGCCGTCGCGCGAGGCCGGAAAGAAGAAGGTCCGGAACCCGAGTTCGTCGTCGGTGAGCGAGGCGATGCCGGCCGCCAGCAAGGCCAATTCGCCGGCGAACTCCCCGGTTGCGCCATTGTCCAGGATCGCGAGCCCGGCCAGGGCCGCCGCGCCGAGCTTCGCCCAACGGGGTTCGGCGATCACGCCGCGGCCGTCGCCGAGGTCCCGGAAATACCGGGCCATGTTGAACCGCAGGTTGCGGCGGCCCGCTGCCCGGATCTCGGCGGACCCGGTGAGCGCGGCCCAGCGCCCGAGGGCCGACGATGTGAGGAAGCGCCGGATGGCGTTGTCCGCGGGCGAGACTTCGCCCCGGCTCGGCCAGTATTTGTAGGGGAGGCCGCCGTCGGCATCGAGGTTGCGCAGCATCCATGCGGCGATGCCTTCGGCCAGGGCCGCCGCGCGGTCCCGTGCGCCGTCGGCGGTATCGTCCGGGCCGACCGTCGTCCCGCCGCGGAAAAGCTCCGCCGTCCGGCGTCCGTCCTCCGGAGGAAGCAGATACTGCTCGGCGCGGAAGGAGCGGAGACGGCCTTCGGCGGCGAAATCCTCACGGCTTGCGCCCCGTTTCCCCAGAAACCTCTCCAGAGCGCGCTTGAAGCCGCGATTCGCCGCAAGCATACGGGTCGGTGTGAGCCGCAGAACCTCGCCCCGGAATTCGATTTCCATCCCGACAATGCCGCGGTCACGCGGTTGGAAGGCCCGCGCGAAGTGCCCTGTCGCAACGTCCCGGAAGTCGCTTGGAATAGCGATCTCGACCACTTCATCGGCGCGTGCGCCGACCCGGTTGCGCAGGTCCGTCAGCGAATCGCTCCGGATCCAGCCCGCGCGGCGGGCCGCTCCGCCTTGCCGAATGCAGAACCAGATCGTGGTCCCCGGTTCGGGCCGGGGATGGTTCAGTGGGACTTCGGCCATCGCGAGAGCGGTCAGGCCGGCCGGGAGCCCGATCAGCAAGCCACCCAGAATCCGGCGCCGCAAAGGATCGTGGTCTTCGTCCATAGCCCCTTCCTTCTCGCCCGGACAGCCGGCCCGTCCTTCCTCCGGTCCTTATGTGGAAGGAACACCCCCTTCAATGTGTGGATGGGTGGGCAGCAGCGGGTGGGACGCCCGGCCGCAGATGCCCGGCAGGCCTCAGTGCCGGGCGGCAGACCGGACCGACGTTGGCACAAAGTGAGCGGCCGGGGCCGCGACCACGTCGCGTTCCGCAGCCCGACGCAAGGCCGGCGGCGACGCGGGTCACATCGGGCGGAATGCCCGCCTTCTTTCCTCAGCCGCCACAACCCGCGCAGGTCCCGACGCTCAGGCTCTGCCTGACTTCGCCGTTGCCGCCTATGGTGCCCGTGCCGACGGTCAGCTGGTCGGCGCGGATGTCGTCCTCCACATCGATGGTTCCCCGCACCGTGAAGGCCCCACTGACCGTGATGTTCTGATCCGCCTCGATATTGCCGTACACTCTCGCGTTCCCGTGGACGGTTATGTCCCCGGACGCTTCCAGCGTCTTGTCGACATTCAGAGCCCCGGCGACGGAGAAAGCCCCGGTAACCGTCATGTCGTTGTCGACACGGAGGTTGCCGGCCTGGACCGTGCCGCCGTTCTGCAAGTCGTTGTTCCCCATGTTCAGATCGGTGTCCATGCGGTTCGAGTCCGGGCAGGCCGTCATGGCCTGCCGCATGATGTAGTCCCCGCAGAAATCGTCCTTCGTGACCTCGTGCAGCGCCATGACGGCGCCGTGGCTGATCTCCAGGTTGTCGAACTGCTGGATGGTGGCCTGCACGTTCGGGCCGACAAGGCAGGGGGCCGTCACGCCGGACGGGCACCCTGAGGTCCGCACCATGCCCAGGCGGACGCTTCCGCCGCCCTGGAACAGCGCCCGGTAAGGCAGCCGGGCGTCGTTCGCGGCGAGGTCCACCTGGCCGGCGAGCACCCGGACGGCCTCGACGGGCGACGAGAACCGCACATACCAGACCTTCAGGGTGCGGCGCATCGCGTCCACACTCTCGCTGCCCCCGCCCGCGAAGGATTGCGGCAGGACCCCCTGGACCTTCAGCGTGCTCATCGGCACGGCTGTGTGCGTCGTGGCGGTCAGGGCCGGGTAATTGTCCCATGCCCAGTGTTCCGCGGCCGCCCCGAGAAGCGCCACCTGGCGGCCGGCCTCCTCTTCCAGGGTGTGTTTTTTTTGCTCGTCCAGCCACAGCAGCCCGGCCGTCACCAGCGTGCCAAGGACGGCGAGAGCCACGATAACCTCGAACATCGCGAAACCCCGTCTCCGGCGACGCCAGAGACGGGCGAACAGGAGCGCCGGGCCGGCGGCCTTTCCGGCATGCCGCGCCATCAGCAGGTCCCGCCGCCGGTGTTGTAGCCCGCATGCACACGCAGTTCCCCCGCTATCGACATGCTCGTGGCGCAGGTCCGAACCGCTTCGACCTCTCCGGCATCGCCGTCGTCCTCGACGGTCAGCCGCCCCCCGACGGTGAGCATGCCGCAGGTAGAACCCGGCACCGGCGTCGCCGGGCATTCGCCGCCCACGAGCAGGCGGTCGTCCGCTTGGACGGTGCTGCTCGCGCCGTTGAAATTCGCGGTCCCGGCAACGGTCACTCCTCCTTTGGCCGTCATCTTGCCGGCCCCGGTCAGGGCCGCGTTCACCCGGAATTCCCGCCCGATGACGAACGTGCTGCTCACCTCCATGCTCGCAACCCTTATCTCGTCCGCATTGACGAGGTCGTTGCCGTTCATGTTAAGCGCCTGGCCCATCCGGTTCGCATTCGGGCATATGGAGGCCGGCGACGCCACCCGGTGCAGGAACTGCCCGCAATACTCGCCATGCTCGAATTCGTAGAGCGTCATGACCGCCCCCTGCCGGACACGGCCGGGGAAGACAGTGACGAAATCCAGAATGCTCTCCTCCACGCCCGGCCCCAGCAGGCAGGGAGGCACCACCCCCAGCACGTTGCAGCGCGCGCCCGTCTCGACCAGCCCCATCAACTGCCGGGTGCGGCCTTCGGTGACGGCCCTGTAGGGCCGCCTTCCGTCGTTCGCGGCGACATCCTGGCCGGCGAGCACCCTCACGCCGCCGCTGACCGGGCGGACCAGCACGACCAGGTCGCGTTTCATGCTGTCCCCGTCGGCAAAGTTGTCCGGCAGGATCCCGGTGGACCTCAGCGTG
>JAJECZ010000371.1 GCA_022821735.1 Alphaproteobacteria bacterium
TCGAACCTTACGCCTGGCTCAAGACCACGCTGGAGAAAATCGCCGCCGGCCATCCCAACAGCCGCATCGACGAACTCCTCCCCTGGAGCTTCACGCCCCCGTCAAGCTGAAATCCCGGTGCCTCCCCCGCACCGCTTACAATTCAACTGGGGCGAGGACGAAAAGATGGGCGGCACGGCAGCCAATACCGATGCCGCGTCAACCGGACTCGTTCCCGAGCACACCGAGTCGGTCGTCGAGGACAAGTCGAAGAACGCCGACGTCTGGGGCGTGAGCGTCACCTACACGGACGGCCCGATGTCGCTCAGCCTCGGCCATATGACGCACCAGACCGACGCCGACACGGAGCGCAACGCCACCATGTTCTCGGCCAGCTACACGCTGGCGCCGGGCGTGGCGTGGAAGACCTCGATCTTCCAGGTCGAGGACGACACCGGCACCGACGACGCGACCACCGCCATGGATGACGAGACCGACGCCGAAGGCACCGGCTTCGTCACCGGCATCACGCTCAGCTTCTGATCGAGGCTCACTTAAAGGGCGGCGGCGGCGTCACGGGTCGTATCCCCGACCCTCCTTCCGTCGCTGTCGTCCGGGGCGGCGTTGGTGTTGCAACGGCGCCGCCCCACCCTTGCTCAAATGCAACAATTTCCCATAATGCCAATTCTGCGACCGGCGTTCGGAAGTGCTTTTCTCATTCCGAAATCCTTCCGGTAACAGCCGTCCGGGATTGGACGACGCGGTCATCCTGCCCGTCCGGCAGGGCGGCCGCAATCCGTCGAATGGCGATTTTCGAGTCCTGTTGCACCAATGCAACAGTCCCGCCCCGTCCCGGCGCTACAGCAGCTTGACCAGGGCGACGATCACCACGGTCCGGACGATCATCGCGCCGAGCATGCTTTTCAGGAAATCCGCCCGCCGTCCTGTCTCGAAACGCCCGGGCGCCGCTCAGCGGCCGGAGAAGGCGGCGGGGCGCTTCTCGCGGAAGGCAGCGACGCCTTCCTCATAGTCCCGCGTGCGGCCGGCGGCGGTCTGGGTGTCGGCCTCCGCCTTGAGCTGCGCGCTGTAGCCCTGTTCCAGGCCCTGCCAGTAGAGCCGGCGGATCATGCCGAGCGCGGCCGGGCCGCCGGCGAGCCGGCGCGCCATCGCCATCGCCTCGTCCATCAGCGCCCCGTCGTCCACGACCCGGTTGACCATGCCCCATTCGAGCGCCGTCTCGGCCGGCAGCCGTTCGGCCAGCATGGAGAGCTCCATCGCGCGGGCCATGCCGATGAGGCGCGGCAGGATCCATGTCGCCCCGCCGTCCGGCACGAGCCCGATGCGGGCGAAGGCCTGCAGGAAATAGCTGGACCTGGCGGCGATGCGGATGTCGGCCGAGAGCGCGAAGCTCATGCCGATGCCCGCGGCGACGCCGTTGACCGCGGACACGACCGGAATGGAGGACGCGCGCAGGCGTTCGAGGGTCGGGTTGTACCAGCCTTCCAGGTCGCCTTTCTGCTCGCCGCGCGCCTCCGCCTCCCGGTCGCGCGGCGGGCGGTCGGGGTCGTTCAGGTTCGCGCCCGAGCAGAACGCCCGGCCGTTGCCCGTCAGGAGGATGCAGCGCGCGTCGCTGGCTTCGATGCGGTCGAGCGCCGCGGAGAAATCCTCGCGCATCCGGTGGCCGATGGCGTTCAGCACATCCGGGTCGTTGAATGCGAGGATGGCGACGCCCTCGTCGAATCGCAGCTCCATCTTGCCATTGCTTGTCATGGCGCGGTCGGGTCCTCTCGTTCCGGGTTCAGACCAGGTTCAGCTGCCGCCGCCACCATCCGCGCCGGCGGGCGGGTTCCGCCTCGGCGGCCGGAGCCCCGTCCGGTTCGGGCGGCGCTTCCTGCAAGGAAGGCTCGGGGGCCGGAGCCTCCTGCGGCTGCGCTTCGGATGCAGCGGCCTCGGGTGCCTCTTCCTTCTTGCGGCGGGTGCGGCGGCGCCTCGGCTTCGGAGCTTCCTCCGGCGTTTCGGCAGGCTCCGCTTCCGCCGGTGGAGCCGCCTCGGCCTGCTCCGCCGCAGGCTCGGCGGCGGGTTCGACCGGCGCGTCTTCCTTCTTGCGCCTCGTGCGCCTCCGCCTCGGCTTGGGCGCTTCCTCTGCGGCCTCTGCGGCCTCTCCCTCGGCGGCCGGGGCGGCCTCGGGCTCCTGCGCCTCCGGCTCCGCGGGAGCGGCGGCGCGGCGTCTGCGGCGCGGCTTGGGCGCTTCCTCGGCAACCGGCTGGGCAACCGCGGCTTCCGGCTCGCCGGCATCGGACGTCTCGCCTGCCTCGACCGTCTCGGGCTCGTCGGACGCGCCGCCTCTGCGCCGCCGGCCGCCGCGGCGGCTGCGCCGCCTGCGCTTCACGCCGCCTTCCTCGTCATCCGCCTCGATTTCGGGCGCCTCTTCCGCCGCCGGGCCGGCAGCGTCCGGCTCGGCATCGGCAACCTCGTCCCGGGATTTCGGCGCGAGGCTTTCGAAGCGCCAGCTGCCGGGCGGCTGCGCGTCGTCGCGCTGGAGCAGGACTTCGACGCCGTGGTCGCCGGCGAGGCGGTTCAGCAGGTCCCGCTTCTGGTTCAGCAGATAGAGTGCCGTGTCGGTCGACAGATAGACCGACAGCACGGAATGACTGCCGCTCAAAGCCTCCTGTTCGATGGCGCGGGCGACCTGCAGGGCGCTCGACTCGACCGACCGGACGAAGCCGGAGCCGTTGCAGTGCGGGCAGGCGACGGTGCTGCTTTCGTGGATGCTCGGGCGGAGCCGCTGGCGCGACATCTCCAGCAGCCCGAGCGCGCTGATCCGCCCGACCTGGACGCGGGCCCGGTCGCTGCCGAGCGCGTCCTTGAGCCTGCGCTCGACCTGGGAGTTGTTGCGCCGGTCGTCCATGTCGATGAAGTCGATGACGATGATGCCGGCAAGGTCGCGCAGGCGAAGCTGGCGGGCCACTTCGTCCGCCGCCTCGAGATTGGTCTTGACGGCGGTCTCCTCGATATTGCGCTCGCGCGTCGACCGCCCGGAGTTCACGTCTATGGCCACCAGCGCTTCGGTCGAATCGATGACCAGATAGCCGCCGGACGGAAGCTCCACCCGCGCCGTGTGCAGGTCGTAGAGCTGGTCCTCGATACCGCGGGCGATGAACAGCGGCTCGGCCTGGTCCTTGTACTGCTGCACCCGCTTCGCATGGCTCGGCATCAGCGCCTTCATGAAATCCTTGGCGCTGCGGTAGGCCCGGTCGCCCTCGACCAGCACCTCGTCGATGTCCCGCCCGTAAATGTCGCGGATCGCGCGCTTCACGAGGTCGGCTTCCTCGTAGATGAGCGCCGGCGCCGTGCTGGACAGCGTGTCCTCGCGGATGCGCTCCCAGGTGCGGGTCAGGAAGTCGTAGTCGCGCTTGATCTCGGTCTTCGTGCGCTTCACGCCGGCGGTCCGCATGATGACGGCCATGCCGTCGGACACGTCCAGGCCTTCGACGATGGTCTTCAGCTTCCGCCGGTCGGTCGCGTTGGTGATCTTGCGCGAGATGCCGCCGCCATGCCCGGTGTTCGGCATCAGCACGCAATAGCGCCCGGCAAGCGAGAGATAGGTGGTCAGCGCCGCCCCCTTCGTGCCGCGCTCTTCCTTCGAGACCTGCACGAGCACGATCTGGCGGCGCTTGATGACCTCCTGGATCTTGTATTGCCGGCGCAGCCTGTTGGCCCGGCGCCTGTCTTCCTGCGCCTCGTCGCGGCCGTTGGCCTGGGCCTCGGCCTCTTCGGCGTCGTCATCTTCGACCTCGCCGCCTTCGAGGTCGCTTTCGCGGCGCGCGGCCGCTTCCTCCTCGATCAGCGCCTGGCGGTCTTCCTGCGGCAGCCGGTAGTAGTCGGGATGGATATCCGCGAACGGCAGGAAACCGTGCCGGTTGCCGCCGTAATCGACGAAGGCCGCCTGCAGCGAAGCTTCGACGCGGGCGATCTTGCCGAGATAGATATTGCCTTTCAGGGTCGTCCGGGCAGCGGCTTCGTAGTCGAAGTTCTCAAGCCGGCGTTCGTTTACGACAGCGATCCGGGTTTCTTCCGGATGCGCTGCGTCGATGAGCATGCTCCTGGTCATTAAATCGGGGCTCCGAAAATGCGGCGGCGCCAGGGCGGGGGCAGCGATCCGGCAGGCTCGTAACACTCATTCCGGCCTCCGATCGCGCGGGCTCGACCGCCCGGGCGCACCGTGGATGGGACGTTGAACGCTCATTACCGGTCCGTGTGGACCTCGGCCGGCCGGACTTTCACTGGCGGCGCAAACGAAAAAGCGGTTTCGGATGGCGACAGGAACGGCCCGCTCGGCACGAGAACACAGACCAGCAAGCGCACCCTACAATAACCCGACAGGCGGCTGGCGGCAATCTCTAATCCGACTGCCGGAAACAGGCCTTGATTTTGCCACGATGTTTCGTCTGTTTCTGAATGAAATGATTCGTCTGCTGCGCTTCATCTTCTGGCTTGCCGCCACGGGCATCCTGCTGGGCGGCGTGGCCGCCCTCTTGGTGGCGGACCATTTCGGCCGCGGCCTTCCCGCGTATGGCTGGCTTGCCACCTACGAGCCGCCGGTCGCCACGCGGGTCCATGCCGGCGACGGCAGGCTGCTGGCGGAGTTCGCCATCGAGCACCGCCTGTTCGTCCCGGTCGAGGCGATCCCGAAACGGGTCGTCGACGCGTTCCTGGCCGCCGAGGACAAGACATTCTACGACCATGCCGGGCTCGACCCGGCCGGCCTGTTCCGCGCCGTCTACACCTTCGCCCGCAGCAGGATTTCCCCGTCGGCGCGCCGGCCCGTGGGCGGCTCGACGATCACGCAGCAGGTCGCCAAGAACTTCCTGCTGAGCGCGGAGGTCTCCGTCGAGCGGAAGGTCAGGGAGGCGATCCTGGCGTTCCGGCTCGAAAAGGCGCTGCCCAAGGACGCGATTCTCGAACTCTACCTGAACCAGATTTACCTGGGCCGCGCGTCCTACGGGGTCGCCGCTGCCGCGCTCAACTATTTCGACAGGTCGCTCGACGAGCTGACCGTTGCCGAAGCGGCGTTCCTGGCCGCGTTGCCCAAGGCGCCCAACAACTACCACCCCGTCCGCCGGCGGGCACAGGCGATAGGGCGCCGCGACTGGGTCATCGGGCGGATGCTGGAGGACGGGCGCATCTCGCCGGTCGAAGCCGGGGAAGCGAGGGCGGCGCCGCTCGAGGTCCGCTCGCGCGACGCGACGGAGCTCTTCAGGGCCGACTGGTTCGCGGAGGAAGTGCGCCGGGAGCTGATGGAGGTCTTCGGCCAGGAGAAGCTCTATACCGGCGGGCTTTCCGTCCGCACCACCATAGACCCGGAACTGCAGCGCATCGGCGAACGCGCGCTGCGTATGGGCTTGCAGACCTACGACCGCCGCCACGGCTGGCGCGGCCCCCTCGCGCGCCTGGACGGGGACGATCCCGCAGCGGCGCTCGGGTCTGCCTCCGCGCCGCCGGGGCTCAGCCCCTACCGTGTCGCGGCGGTTACCGGCGTTTCGGCGGACGCCGCCGCCATTCTCCTGAAGGACGGCAGCACGGGCCGGGTCCCGCTGGAGGAGGCCCGATGGGCGCGGCCTCCGCTTCGGGACCAGAGGGTCGGCGCGGCGCCGGAGCGCATGGACGAGGTCCTGAAGGCCGGAGACCTGATCGCGGTGGAACCCGCCGGGTCGGGGCCGGACGGCGTGTGGGCGCTCCGGCAGATTCCGGATATCGAAGGCGCGCTGATCGCGATGGACCCGCATACCGGGCATGTGCTCGCCATGGTCGGCGGCTACGACCCGGAGCGGAGCGAGTTCAACCGCGCGACCCAGGCGATGCGCCAGCCCGGGTCGGCCTTCAAGCCGTTCGTTTACCTGGCGGCCCTCCAGGAGGGCTACACGCCGGCAACCCTGCTCGCCGACATGCCCATCGTCATCGACCAGGGCGCGGGGCTCGGCCTCTGGCGGCCGCGAAACTACGCCGGCTCCTTCCACGGGATCGTGCCGATGCGGATCGGCGTCGAGAAGTCCCGCAACCTGATGACGGTGCGCCTCGCGCAGGCCGTCGGCATGAACGAAGTCGCCGCCGTCGCGGACCGGTTCGGCATACAGGAGGAGATGCCGGAGGTGCTGTCGATGTCGCTGGGGGCGGGCGAGACGACGCTCTCCCGGATGACGGCCGCCTACGCCATGCTCGCCAACGGCGGCCGGCGCATCGCGCCCACCATGATCGACCGCGTGCAGGACCGGCACGGGCGCACGGTCTTCCGCCACGAGCGGCGGATATGCGAGGGCTGCAATGCGCTCGAGGAGCTCGGGCCCCGGGTGCCGTACCCGCCGGACCCGCGCGAGCGGATCGCGGACCCCCAGAGCGTCTACCAGGTGGTGTCCATGCTGGAGGGCGTCGTGCTGCGCGGAACCGGGCGCCGGCTCAGGGCGGTCGGCAAGCCGCTTGCCGGAAAGACGGGCACGACCAGCGACTATGTCGATGCGTGGTTCGTGGGCTTCGCCCCGGACCTCGTCGTGGGCGTGTATGTCGGCTTCGACCGCCCGCGCACGCTCGGCCATGCGGAGACCGGCTCGTCGGTGGCGGCGCCCGTCTTCGGCGCCTTCATGCGCGAGGCGCTCGACAGGACGCCGGCGGCGCCGTTCCGGATTCCGCCGGGCATGTCGTTCCTGCGCGTCGGCCGCACCAGCGGCAGGCCGGCGGGACCCGGCGAGGCCGACATCATCCTCGAGGCCTTCAAGCCGGGAACCGAGCCGCGCCCCGAAGGCCCCGGCCGCCTGCCGGCGGGCAGCCGCGAGGGCATTTCCGGTATATACTGACACCATCCCGTATTCGGCGGAGACTACTCGATGCGTGCAGAAGCGCAGGCCCTGGTGGACGACATCCGCGACAGCCTTGTCCTCATCCGGAGGCATCTTTGACTGGGATGCATCTCTGGCGCGGCTGGAGGTCCTGAACGCCGAGGCGGAGGCGCCCGAACTCTGGAACGACCCGGCGCGCGCGCAGGAGGTCATGCGCGAACGCACGCGCCTTGCCGACGGGCTGGAAGGCTGCCGGGCGCTGGAGACGGCGCTGGAAGACGCGGTCACGCTCTACGAACTCGGCGAGGCGGAAGAGGACGAGGCGGCGCTCGCGGAAGCCGAGGCCGAGCTCGAGTCGATCCGGGAGCGGGCCGCCCGCCGCCGGCTGGAGAGCCTGCTTTCCGGCGAGGCCGACGGCAATGACTGCTACCTGGAAGTCAACGCCGGCGCGGGCGGCACGGAAGCCCAGGACTGGGCGCAGATGCTGCTGCGCATGTATGTGCGCTGGGCCGACGCCGGCGGCTACAGGCTCGAATGGCTGGAGGAAAGCCCCGGCGAGGAGGCGGGCATCAAGTCCGCGTCGGTGCGGATCAAGGGCGAGAACGCCTATGGCTGGCTGAAGACGGAGAGCGGCGTCCACCGCCTGGTGCGCATCTCGCCCTTCGACAGCCAGTCGCGCCGCCACACCAGCTTCGCCTCGGCCTGGGTCTATCCGGTGGTGGACGACCGCATCGAGATCGAGATCGACGAAAGCGAGCTCCGGGTGGATGTCTATCGCGCGTCCGGCGCCGGCGGGCAGCATGTCAACAAGACGGAGAGCGCCGTCAGGATCACGCACATGCCGACCGGCATCGTCGTCCAGTGCCAGAACGACCGCTCGCAGCACCGCAACCGGGCAACGGCCATGGGGATGCTGAAGGCGCGGCTCTACGAGCA